>JAEZSC010000006.1 GCA_023422005.1 Bacillota bacterium
TCTATGATTTTGCTGGCTGTGTTCATCCTGTTCCCTCCCTCGGCGCAAGGCCGTTGCTCGATGCTGCAAGCATCCACCGAATATGTATGACATCGTCCGTGGAGATATACCAATTCATTTCAATACACAGCTGTTCGATGTGCCGCTATGCGCATTGACAATCTATGGCGGCGAAAATAGAATCAGAACAAGCAAAGCGATACCAAAGCAAGACAAAGGATCTGATCGTGATATATTTGCGCAGCATCTCCCTGCCGGAGGAACGCCCCAACACCTGGCCCTTCACGGTGCCGGCCATCGCGGGCATACACACGCTGGCACTGCCCACGGCGGTCACGCTGCTGGCCGGCGACAACGGCACCGGCAAATCCACACTGCTGGAGGCGCTGGCCGTGAAGCTGGCACTGCCCGCCGTGGGCCGCACCGACGCCGCCCGCGACGATACGCTGGCAGCCTTGCGCCCGATGGCCAGGCACATGCGGACGACCTTCGAGCGCCGGCCCATCAACCGCTTGTTTCTGCGCAGCGAGGACTTTTTCAATTTCACGCTGGCGCTGCACCGGGAGCGCGAAGAAATGCGTGAAGAACTGGCCCGTGTGGACAAGGAATATGCCGGCCGCAGCCGCCTTACGCAGGACCTGGCGCGCATGGCTTATTCCGGCAGCATTGCCCAGATGCAAGGGCGGTACGGCGGCGATCTGCTGGAAGCAGCCAGCCACGGCGAGAGCTTTCTGCGGCTGTTCCAGGAGCGGCTGACACCCGGCGGGCTGTATCTGCTGGACGAGCCCGAGGTTCCGCTGTCGCCGCTGCGGCAGCTGGCGCTGTACGCGATGATCAAGGATCTGGCCCAACAGGATTGCCAGTTCCTCATCGCGACCCATTCGCCGATCCTGCTGTCCATGGAGGGCGCAACGGTGTACGACATGGAACAAAGCCCGCCGGCTGCCGTGGCCTGGGACGAGCTGCCCGGCGTTCAGCTGATGAAGGGTTTTCTCAACAGCCCCCGGTCCTACACCAGCCGGCTGTGACGCGAGGGGGATGGGCATGACCAAGGAGCAATGGACCCGCTCTATGCAATGGCTGTATGAAGCAGGCAACCCCGCGCTGCAGCTGTGGGCGGCCCAGCGGCTGAACCTGCCGCCGAACGCCCTTCAGGCCTGCCGGACCGATCTAGTGGCCCACACAACGGCGGTCTATTGGAAAGAGAAGCTGTTGGGCATCGCCAGCCTTCCCCGGCGGCAGAGCACGCTGCACGGCAGCTTTGACTGGTGCCTGGAAAACTGCTCGTATATGGCAGCGCAGCTGGGCTTGCGAGAGCAGGACGACCCGGCGCTGCGGGCGTTGGACGACGGCCTGCTGGCTATCCTGGCGGAGAATGCGGAGCGCCCCGGCACGCTGAACCCCGTGGAGGCCGCCATTCTGGCATCGCACCTGTTGGCCATGGGCCGCTCGGAGGGGCCGATACTGCACACCGCCTTGCAGCGCCTGCAGGATGGAGCGCAGCTTAACCGTCGCGGCAATTTCAACATCCATATGGACCCCTCCGGCCACCCGGCCATACCGGCGGCCCGCCGTGGCCACCCGCTGGTGGACCCTGCGCTGACCGACGGCAACCGCTACCGCTTCCCGCTGGTGCAGGACCTGGCCGCTTTTGCCCGCCTGCCTCAGAATGTTCTGCGGCAGCCGGAAGTGCAGGATTTGCTGGAGGAGTACTTTGGCTGCGTGCTGACCGAGGGCTACCAACGCCTGCCCTTGGGCTACGGCCTGATGCTGTGGCCGCCGCGCACTTATTATGGCATCGGCTGGTCGCTGCACGTGCCGGGCTTCCTGGATGACAACTTCACGCCCGCGACATTGTGGTGGGCGGCAGCCCTCTCGCCCTTTGCCGCCGCCCGGCACAGCCCGTGGTTCGCCCGGGCGCTGGCCCACTTGGAAACCTTCGCCCAGGATGGTGTCTACCGCTTCTCCGCGGCCTATGTGGCGGAACAGGCGGACAAATACGCCGTGGGCGGCGAGCATATGGGCCTGGGCGAAGCGCGCCGCGGCCGTGACGCGCTGGCTATTACTTCTACGGCGTGGATGCTAAGGCTATATGAAAATGTGCTAGTCTGAATGGACCCGACATCACTCTTTAACTAATGCCTTCAGCTAAAATTCCGCGCCTGTCGGCGCGGCCAAAGGGCTTTCCGATCGCCCTTTGGAAACCTTCGGCACACTACCTAGGTTAAATGGACAATGTGTTAATCCTATCGATTAAATATCTCGCGACTACACGACAATCATGTATGTTTTTATCAAATGTATCGGAACCAAAACTCTCAATGAAAATTGACTGTATCTCTTTGGCAAGCTCATCTTCATTAATATCTTTACGAAGTATTGCACAAATACTTTTGGCCTCTATATCGTATTCATCGGGAGGACAAAAAGCCAACAGTTCGATCGGGTCCCATTGGTCAACAACCTCTTTAACAAGCAGGACTAAGCGATTGTACTTCGTTTTCAGCTCTTCGTTACTCAAACTGTTTCATACCTTTTTACTTTTATCCCTATTATAACATGTTGGTTAAATCCAAAGGAGAGGGATTTCGTGCCTGCGGGCACGACCAAGGGCTTTCCGATCGCCCTGTGGAAACCTTCGGCACCCAACCGAGCCACGCACGTTGAATCATGCAACGGCGTGTACTCTGGGGCTGGCCGGAGCCTTAGGCTCCTGCTCGCCCATGCACCCTGGGATTCTTCGCTGCGCTCAGAATGACAGTTCGGCGTCACACACCCCGGCGCCGACGACGGTTCATCCGGCGGAGGCAAACGCACAACTAGAAAGAAACGCACACAAAAATCCGCCCGCAGGCGTTCTTTGGTTTCTCGTTCAATCAGAATGAGACTAATAATTAAGCGAAGGCCTGCCGACGGTTATCGGCAGGCCGATCTGTGACCATAATGCAAGCCGTCTGAATCGCGGCTGATGCCACAGCATCAACCGCAAAGCGCAGCGTTACGCCGAGCGTTCAATATGCAGCTTGTCCGCAACCAGCGCGATAAACTCACCGTTGGTGGGTTTGTCGTTCTTCGTGTAGATGTTGTAGCCGAAGATGTTGTTGATGTTCTCGATGCGGCCGCGGGTCCAGGCCACCTCTATGGCGTGGCGGATAGCGCGCTCCACCTTGCTGGCGGTGGTGTTGAAACGGCGGGCCACACCGGGGTACAGCTCCTTGGTGATGCTGTTGATGAGCTCGGAATCGTCGATGACCATCTTGACGGCCTCGCGCAGGAAGTGATAGCCCTTGATGTGGGCCGGGATGCCGATGGTCAGGAAGATGCTGGTGATCTCCTCATCCAGGCTGCGGGCCGGAGACTTCTGGGGCACGGTGAACTGGCGGGGTTCACCGCTCCGCTGGTGCTCCTGGCTCATCTCGCGGATGCGCTTGCACAGCACGTCCATGTCAAAGGGCTTGACCATGTAGTATTCCACGCCCAGCGACATGGCCTCCTGTATGATGTTTTCGTGGCCAATAGCTGAAAGGATGATGACGCGGGGGCGGCGGATCTTGAGTTCGGGTAGTTTTTCCAGCACACCGATGCCGTCCAGCATGGGCATGATCAGGTCAAGGATGATGACGTCAGGCTGTAACTTCTGGAGCTTCTCAAGGGCTTCCACCCCATTGCTGGCTTCGCCCACGACTTCGGCGAAATCTTGCATGCCGATGCACTCACTCATCATATCGCGCATCTGAGAGTTATCATCGACGACCAGTACCCGAATCCTTTCTGACATGCCGTTTCCTCCTGCTTTTTATTTCGACCCAATTCGACAAGTTTTCTCTATTACTCTTGCGGGTAATGTCGAATCAAATCGTATGGATCAATCTTACGTTCTTGATTATATACTGGCAATAATTAACTGTAAATTCGCAATTTATAGCAATCTGCATCTTCATGCTTTCATTTTCTTTGTCTATCAATGATTTTATAGGTTTTTCGCATGTGTTTGTATAAATGTAGATAGAATAAGACGGCGATATACAACATATAGTAGTTCGCCTTATCGATATTGTCACATCCCCCGCCGCCGCCGCATAGGATGTCGCAAGGACAACTTTAAAGGAGGCGCGCTATGCGAAAAGGCATATTGTCCCTGATGATGCCAAACCAGCGCAGGAGCAAGAGCAAGAGCAAAAACATCCAGCTGGCCGAGCAGAAGGCCAACGGCGTGGCCGAGAAAGCCGCCCAGGAGCCGCTGCCGCCGCCGCAGGCGGAGATGCCGGTGGAGGAACCCTTCGTGCAGAAGGTTTACGTGCCCAAGACGCCGTCGCTGCTCAAAGCCGTTCACAAGCAGCACGACGAGATGGCCAAAAAATCCCGAAGACTGACTACATAAAACGAGAGAAAGACAAGACAACGGCCATCCAAAAATGGACGGCCGTTGTCGTTGCCTGTGGCGGAAGAGTTTACGCACCCAAAATGGCCTTGAGATCCTCCTCCGGCGTGGTGACAAGCTGAATGTTGAACTTGTCCACGAGCACCGACAGCACGGCGGGCGACAGGAATGCCGGCAGCGTGGGCCCAAGACGGATGTTGCGGATGCCCAGCGACAGCAGCGTCAGCAGGATGCATACAGCCTTCTGCTCATACCACGAGAGCACCAGCGACAGCGGCAGGTCGTTGACGCCGCAGTTGAAGGCCTGGGCCAGCGCCACAGCCACCTGTATGGCCGAGTAGGCATCGTTGCACTGGCCCATGTCCATGATGCGGGGCAGGCCGCCCACGGTGCCCAGGTTCAGGTCGTTGAAGCGGAACTTGCCGCAGGCCAACGTGAGCACCGCGGTGTCCGGCGGCGTCTGCATGACGAAATCGGTGTAGTAGTTGCGCCCGGGGCGCGCGCCGTCGCAGCCGCCCACCAGGAAGATGTGGCGCAGCGCGCCGGTCTTGACGGCCTCGATAACCGCGCCGGCCACGTTCATCACGGCGTCGTGCCCAAAGCCCGTCATGGTTTGGGCGCCGCCGTTGATGCCGGTGAACTGCCGATCCTCCGGCCAGCCGCCCAGTTCCAGCGCCCGGGCGATCACAGCGGAGAAGTCCTTCTTGCCGTCGGCAGTCTCATCCACATAGGCCACGCCGGGGAAGCCCACGGTGCCCGTGGAATACACGCGGTCGGCATAGCTGCCCTTGGGCGTCATCAGGCAGTTGGTCGTAAACAGGATGGGCGCGGGCAGGTCGCGGAACTCCTTCTGCTGGCTCTGCCAGGCGGTGCCGTAGTTGCCCTTGAGGTGCGGATAGGCCCGAAGCTTGGGATAACCGTGGGCAGGCAGCATCTCGCCATGGGTGTAGATGTTGATGCCCTTGCCGGTCGTCTGGTCCAACAGTTGCTTGAGGTCGTGCAGATCGTGGCCGGTCACGACGATGAAAGGCCCTTTTTCCACCAGCATGGAAACGGTCGTGGGCTCGGGTTTGCCATAGGTGGAGGTGTTGGCACGATCCAGCAGCTCCATACACTTCAGGTTGATCTGGCCAAACTCCAGAATCAGCCCCAGCCAGCCTTCCACGCTATGCTCTTCGCCGATGGCCCGCAGGCCCTTGAAGAACCAGTTGTTGATTTCATCATCGTGGAAGCCCAGCACATGGGCGTGCCACGCGTAAGCAGACATGCCCTTCATTCCGAAGAGCAGCGTGGAGCGCAGCGAAACCAGATCGGCATCGCCGCTGAACAGCGTATCGGCGTCCAGGTCTTCGGCGCCGCCCAAGGCTTCCTTCTCGGCGCGCACCTGATTGGTCAGCGCGTCGATTCGCTCAGGGTCAAAATTCGTGTTGGTCAGCGTGGCAAACAGGCTGTGCATGGCAAGCACAGCCAGATGCTGCGGCGGGTTTTTGTCGGCGGCGCGGGCCAGCCCCACCAGCGCGCCCACCAGGACATCTTGTCGATTGGACACATCGGGCTTTTTGCCGCAGACGCCGCTCACGGTGCAGCCTTTGCCGCCGGCGGCCTCTTCGCATTGATAACAAAACATGTTGGACACAGTTTTTCCTCCTGCTCGAATGTTAGCCTAAGTATAAACAGTATGGCCCAGAGGGTCGGTATCCATGGCAACATATTTTTCAAGAATGGAACATGACCCTTTGGCTTGACAGCACCGAATATACCGCTTTATCATGGGGCCATGAACATGACAAAGCAAAAGAATATCAATACTTGGGACAACTTTGGACCTGCGCTTTCCGCGTCCCCGCTGTTTGCCGGCATTGAGCCCAAGAGCCTGTCGGCCATGTTGTATTGTCTGGGCCCTCGGTTGGTCCACTGCCGCAAGGGCGACATCCTGGCGTTGCAGGGCGAGCCATTCACAGGCATCGGCTGCGTGCTGGAAGGGCAGGTGGCCGTGCTCAAGGAGAACTATGCCGGTGCGCGGGTGCTGCTGACCCGCGTGGATGTGGGCGGCCTGTTCGGCGAGATGGCGGCCTACGCCGAGCCGGTGTGGCCGGCCACGGTGCAGGCGGCGCAGGATGGCGTGGTGATGTTCCTGCCCAAGGACAAGATCACCGGCTCTTGCGGGCAGAACTGCAGCTGGCACCATGCGCTGGTGGACAATCTGCTGCGCATACTGAGCCGCAAGGCGCTGCTGCTGAACCGCAAGCTGGAATACGCCGCCATTAAAACCATGCGCGGCAAGCTGTGCGCGTTTCTGCTGGACCGCTACGCCGAAGCCGGCAACGCCCTGCTGGTGTTGGGCATGAACCGCAACGAGCTCAGCGAATATCTGGATGTCAGCCGCCCCTCCATGAGCCGGGAATTGAGCCGCATGCGCGACGAAGGGCTCATCGACTTCCATCTGGCCACGGTACGGCTCAAGGACATCGGAAAGCTAAGGGAGATGGCGCAGTAGGCGCAAATAGCTGCGGGGGAGGGCATTCCATGGGGCAGGACAATCACGGCAAAGCCGTCGGCTGCGTTGTCATAAGAGGAGAACAGGTGCTGCTGGTGCGCCATACCTATGGCTCGGCAAAGGGAAAGCTGCTGATACCCGGCGGATATGTTCAGGTTGGAGAAATGCCCGAGGATGCCGCCATGCGGGAGGTTCTGGAGGAAACCGGCGTCGTGGCTGAGCCCCGAGATATCCTGTGTGTGCGTTTCAAGCCCGACGACTGGTATATCACATTCCGCATGAATCATGTATCAGGTGAACCCCGGACCGACGGCAGCGAAAACAGCCAGGCGATGTTTCTTGACATCGACGAGGCGGTGCGCCGGGAGGACATTACGGAGTTGAGCCGGGTGATTATCGGTTCATGCGCCGCGCAAGGTTTGCGGCGGCACTCCTATCACCCACAGACGAATGCACCAAGGTCCTATCGTGTATACGGATTGGAATAACGCGGCTTAAGAAAAAATATGGATCGTCGTTTCATTGGATCGATCACCGCACGGTATACACACGTCTGACGATGAAAGAACAAAAGCCCGCTCGATAAAAAACGAGCGGACTTTTTTTGTTGCGTAAGCCCTTACATCGCAACCGGCGCTTCAATCCCCAGCAGGTACAACCCGCGCTTGATCACCAGGCGCACGGCGTCCACCAGGGCCAGCTTGGCGCGGATCTCCTCGGGCGTGCCGTCCAGTATGCGGTGCTCATAGTAGAACTTGTTGAAGGTCTTGGCAACCTCTATGATGCAGCGACTGATGAGCATGGGCTCATAACGGGCAGCGGCTTCCTGCACCGCATCGGGGAAGGCCGCCAGCTCCTTGATGACCGCCTGGGCCTCGTCGCTGCTCAGCACCGTATAATCCGCGCCGGCGGGGCCGGCTGCCGAAATTGAGATGTTCAGGTTCTCTCCGGCTTTCCGCAGAACGCTGTTGCAGCGGGCGTGGGTGTATTGCAGATAAGGTGCTGTCTCGCCGTCGAAGTTGAGCACGCTGTCCCAAGAGAACACGATGTCCTTGATGCGGTTGTTGCACAGGACGCTAAACACGACCGCGCCGATGCCCACCTGGCGGGCCACGGTCTCCTTGTCCGCAAGATCGGGGCTCTTCACTTTGATAATGTCCAGCGCCTTTTCCACCGCTGCATTGAGCACATCTTCCAGCCAGATCACGCGGCCCTGGCGCGTGGACATGGCCCCCTCGGCCATGCTGACCATGCCGAAGTTCACGTGCTTCATGTCGCTGGCCCACTCATAGCCCATGAGCTCCAGCACCTTGAACAACTGCTGGAAGACCAGGTTCTGCTGGTAGGCGACGACATACAGGCATTGGGCAAAATCATATTCCTTTTTGCGCCATATGGCGGCGGCTATGTCGCGGGTGGCATAGAGCGTCGCACCGTCCCGTTTTAGTATCAAGCACGGCGGCATATGATAGGGCTCCAAATCCACAATCTGCGCGCCGTCGCTTTCCTTAAGCAGACCCTTGGCCTGCAGCTCTTCCACGACGGGTCCCATCTTGTCGCTGAAGAACGCCTCGCCGTTGTAGCTGTCGAAGTGGATGCCCAGCAGGTCGTAGATCTGCTGTACTTCCTTGATCGTCAGATCCTTGAACCAGTTGAACAGCTCCAGTGCTTCCGCATCGCCGTCCTCGATCTTCTTGAACCACGCGCGGGCCTGGTCGTCCAGCTCCGGATTCTTCTCGGCCTCGTCATGGTACTTCACATAAAGCCGCACGAGCTCACGGATGCCGCCGTTTTTCACGGCTTCGCGGTCTCCCCACAGCTTGTAGGCAACGATCTGCTTGCCGAACTGGGTGCCCCAGTCGCCCAGATGGTTGATGCCGACGACCTTGTACCCCAAGTTCTGGAAAATGCGGTACAACGCGTGCCCCAGCGCCGTGGTGGTCAGGTGGTGGTGGGCGAAGGGCTTAGCGATGTTGATGGACGAATAGTCGATGAGGATGGTCTTGCCCTCACCCTCTTTGGTCGCGCCATACCCATCGCCGGCGGCGGCTATGTCGCCCAGCACGGCACTGGCCCACACGTTCTTGTCGACGAAGAAGTTCAGATAGCCGCCCACAGCCTCCACGCGCTCCACGATGGCGGGCTTTGCGATCTGTGCACACAGGTCCGCGGCGATGGCCGGCGGCGCTTTGCGCAGCGTTTTGGCCAGACGGAAGCACGGGAAAGCAAAATCGCCCATTCGGCTGTCCTGCGGCACCTCCAGCGCCGCGGCCACGTCGTCGGGGCTCCACTGCACCAGCGGCGCAAGGGTTTGGGCGATCTGCTGTTTAAAATCCATGAGTTCGGCTCCTAATGCGGCTGTGAAAGCCGGAATTTACTGGTTTGACATAATAGTATATTACCGGGCTGCCCGCTCGTCAATTGGAAAGAACGGTTACAGACGAGCGCAGCCCGTTCCATCATTCCTTTTCGCTGTTGGCCAGGAAAGAATCCAGCGCGGCTTGCGCGGAACGCGTCATCTCGGCGAAGAAGGGCGCGCCGTTCTTGCGCTGGATGTGTTTGCGCGTGACGGCCACGGCGTCGAAGGCGGCGGGGCCCCGGCGGGCCATGTCCAGCAGTTCCTCCGGCGCGAAGGTTTGGTAGGTTTCCTCGTGCACGACATACTGCCGCTCGAACCGGCTCCGGGGCTGCGGCATGTCCGCCTTGGGGTAGCCCAGCACCAGCATTGCCAGCGGGAAGGCCTGCGCCGGCAGCTTGAGCAACTCCCGGTGGGTCTCCCATTGCTCCATGATGTCGCCGATGTAGCAGCTGCCCACGCCCAGCGCCTGCGCGGCGATCACGGCGTTCTGGGCCGCGGCCATGGCGTCGCAGCAGCACAGCAGGAAATCGGCAATCGTAGGCCCGCGCCAGGCCATGCCCTGCTCCGCAGCCAGCTCCGGCACGCCGGCCGCGCGATAAAGCCCGTCCCAACGGGTGAAATCCGCCAGGAACACCAGGCACAGCGGCGCCTGGGCGATGAAGGGCTGGTCGTCGCAGGTCTTTGCCAGCGTTTGGCGGGTCTGCTGGCTGTGGATGCGCAGGATCGTGTAAAGCTGCATGTTGCCGGCGGTGGGCGCTTGCAGCGCCGCGCCCAGTATGGCGTCCTCCACATCCGCCGGCAGGGGCCGCGGGTCAAAGGCACGCACCGACGCGCGCTCCATAAGGGCCCGCAGCGCGGCGTTGTCTATGGTCGCGCTCACTGTAGATCTCCCTCGTGCAACAGCGGCAGCTCCTCCAGATACAGGATGTCGTCACGGTATTTGGCGTCGCCCTCGGCCAATATGGCCATGCGCCCGGCCACGGAGCCACCGGCCAGCTTCACCAGCTTTTCCACCGCCCGCAGAGATTCGCCGGTGGAGATCACGTCGTCCAGTATCAACACGCGCTTGCCCTTAAGCCGGGCCGCGTCGGATGCGTCGATGCACAGCGTCTGCTTCTTGGCCGTGGTGATGCTCTGCACCTCCACGGTGATGGGGTCCTTCATATAAAGCTTGGCAGCCTTGCGGGCCACGATGTAGGTGTTCTGGCCGCTCTGACGGGCCATTTCGTGGATCAAAGGGATGCTCTTGGCCTCGGCGGTGATCATGATGTCATAAGGCGGGGCGATCTTCAGGAGTTCCGCGGCGCAGGCCACGGTCAGCTCCACATCGCCAAAGATGATGAGCGCCGCGATATACAGGTCGTCGGCCACCTTGCAGATCTCCAGCTCGCGCTGCAAGCCGGCCACCTTGAGTGTGTAGGTCGTCTTCATGTTCTCCTCCTCAAATCACTTCCAGCGCCAGCTCGATCATGTCGCGGAAAGTCGTCTGGCGCTCGGCGGCGGTCGTCTGCACGCCGGTCACCAGCTCGTCGCTGACGGTGAGCACCGTGAGCGCCTGGGCGCCGTGGCGGGCAGCTACGGTGAACAGCTCCCAACTTTCCATCTCCACGGCCAGCACGCCATATTGGGCCAGCAGCGCCGCGGTTTCCATGGTCTTGTCGTTGTAAAAAAGATCGGTGGCGTACACGTTGCCGACCTTGGCGGCGATGCCCCGGCGAGCCGCGGCGTCCCACGCGGCGCGCAGCAGATCAAAGCTGGCTGTGGCGGCGTAGGTGAGGCTGCCGAAGCGCATGGCGTTCAGAGCCGAATCGGTGCAGCAGCCATTCACGAGGATCGTGTCGCGAACATGCACCTGTTCACTGAGCGCTCCGCAGGTGCCCACGCGTATGAGCTTTTTTACGCCGTACTCGCGGATCAGTTCGTGGATGTAGATGCTGGCCGACGGCATACCCATGCCGGTGCCCTGCACGCTCACGCGCTTGCCCTTATAGTACCCTGTGTAACCGTACATGCCCCGCACTTCGTTGTAGCAGCGGGCGTCGGTCAGAAAGGTTTCGGCAATGAACCTGGCGCGCAGCGGGTCGCCGGGCAGCAGGATGCCCTCGGCAATGTCGCCGGGATTGGCGCCGATGTGTGTGCTCATAGGGTGCCTCCGTATACCATTTTATAGAAATCAGCCATACCGGTTCATTATAGTATGCCCTTACGGCTGCTTCAAGCCGCAGCCCTTGCGCGCTTCCATCGCGGTGACTTTCACTTCGACCGCCAGCGAATCGAATCGACCATTTCCAGCGCGGCATCCTTCAGCCGCTTCGGCTGGGCGTTGAAAAACTCGACGACCGGCTGGTCTTTTTGAATGTTCCATATGCCCGCGACACGCCCGTTCACCGCGATGGCCGGGTTGCATATGCCGGATTTGAGGATCACTTTGCTTTTGATTTCCGACGGCAGAACCGCGCTCCGGTCGGTGTACGACACAATCAACGGGTCAAAGCCCGAAAGCAGCGTGATTTCGGGGATATCGGCGAAGTCCTCCTCCTGGGCGCAAAAGTAGTACCGGTTGCCGCCCAGCTCAAAGCTGTCGTAATCGGCCAGCGGCAACGCGCGCAGCTTCACCGCTTCATTCTTCCAAAACCCAAAGAACCAAGCCGCGTCGGCCAGCGTTGCCGGGCCATAGACCAAAAAATATCTGCGAAGCAAATCGGGCAGCACATCATCCAAAGTCTCTGTCGGCTCCGCATCGATCAGGTCAAAATCGCGGCTGGCCATGTCGCGGAACGCGACCTTCCCCATCCTTGCCAGGTGCACGAATATACCTCCCCACGGAGAGAACATCGCGTTGAGGAACTCCGTGTCATAGTCGCCGGCAAAGATCCGGCGAAAGTCCGCTCGGGATGCAACGCCGTCCTCCATATGCCGCAGCACCTGATTCGCAAACTCCTCTACGGTCTCCTTATCGAAGAAGCGGAAAAGATACGTCTCGCTGGAATGCAGCGCGAGCAGTTGCGGCAAATCCTCAAACGCCACGCCGTGCAGTGTTCCGCGGTAGAGCCACGTTTTGGTCAGCGCGGTCTTCCAGCCGCTGATGTCGGCGCCACGGATCAAAGCTGAAAAGCACACATTGCGGTAAAACCAGCTGTGCAAGCCCATTAGCTCTTGGGCGAGCGATACGATGTCCTCGCACTCCCGCGAAAGATACAGCCCGTGCATGCGTTGGCGGATGATTTGCTCAGTCAGGTTGCGCTCGGTCATATTGCCTCTCTTTTCTGAAGGTACTAAAAAAACAGCTTATGTGATCTCGCTCATCCATTTGGACCGGTATTTGTCCAGAACATCATCACTCCATACATGTGCTTCCACGTACTTCAGATGATGGTTAATGTGCTTGTCTTTTGGGTAGATGCCGCGTTTGAAATCGTACTCCACATAAGGTGGGAATCCATGGCGGGCTATAACATCCAATATCTCATCAGCAAAGTACAGCCTGTCCCAATATTCTTCGTCCCCAGGCAAGGTCGGGTCAAAAACGGCAAAAGAATCTCCATAGGTAAAAGACACGGTCCGACGGTCAAACTCCTTCAAAGGGATTCTCAGTAAAGCTGGCGCTTCATAGGCGGATTCCCATTGCTTGTGCTCTCCCAGCATCATATAGACCGGTGCGCTTTTGACCGGCTTTCCGCCATGGGCAATAAAGACATCTCTGAGCTTTTTATCTCGCTCATATCTCTTGTGCAAAAAACCTTCAATATCAGGATTATGAAACTGCCCTGCAGCACGCTGTTCCAACAGAATCTGCCGGGCTTTTTCCATTGGCAAAGCGGTTAACGGTCTAAAAGGCCCAAAGCTGCGCTCAAAATAATGAAATAAATATATTTCGTCAGCATCAATAACAGGCAAAAGAATATCCGCCTTTCGGAACCTTATATAATTTCTACCCGTATTATATCGTTTTTTCATGGTTCTGTCATTTCCGCAAGCGTTTGCACGTGGGCCCACCCTTGCAGTGCCAACACGGATGTGCTACGGTATCCAAAAATAGAAAGAGATGGAATTGCCCATGTATCAGCCCATGCGCCGCAAGAAGAATGAACTGACCGAAGAACAGGCACTGGACATTCTGGACCGCGCCCAGTGGGGCGTGCTGAGCCTGAGCGACGGCGATGGGCTGCCCTACGGCGTGCCGCTGAACCACACCCGCGTGGGCCGCAAGCTGGTGTTCCACTGCGCGCTGGAGGGGCAGAAACTGAACTTCCTGCGCGCCAACCCCAAGGGTTGGTTCACCGCAGTGGCCAGCGCCCATGTGCAAAGAGACAAAGGCTCCACAAGTTATGAGAGCGCCATGGCCGCCGGGCCCTTGCGCATCGTGGAGGGTGAAGAGGCCCGCCTGGCCGTCCTTGACGCCATCAACGCCAAGTATACCGAGGGTTTTGAGCTGGGCCGCTCCTTTGTGGAAAAATGGGGCAAGGCCGCGCTGGTGCTGGAGATGGACATCGAACGTCTGTCCGCCAAGGGAAATATGGAGGAATGACATGGCCACGCTTTCTTCGCCGCTGACCATAGGGAAGCATACCGTCAAGAACCGCACCGTGCTTCCGCCGCTTGTCGTTTGTGCGCTGCACCCCGACGGCCACGCAGGCGACGCCGTTGTGGAGCACTACCGGTCCTTTGCCGCCGGCGGGGCGGGCATCGTGATACAGGAAGCCACCTGCGTAAGCGAGGAGGGCCGCCTGGCCGGCCCGCAGCTGGGCCTGTGGAGCGACGATCACATCGGGCCCATGCGCCGCATCGTGGACGCCGTTGCGCCCCACGGCGCGCTGCTGCTGGTGCAGATCCACTACGCAAGCAAGCAGGGCGAGCCCGACCACATCGTACAGGTGGGGCCCAGCGAATATACGAACCACGACGGCCCCCACCGGGCGCTGACGATCGACGAGGTGCGCCGCATCCGCGATGACTTCATCGCCGCTGCCCGCCGCGCCGAGCTTGCCGGATATGCCGGCGTGGAGCTGCACGGCGCCCACGGGTATCTGCTGTGTGCCTTCATGAACGCCGCGCTCAACCGCCGTGACGATGTGTATGGCGACACCGGCCTTTTGAACCGCGAGATCGTGGAGGGTATCCGCCAGGTGACAGGGCCGGACTTTCTGCTGACTGCCCGTGTCGGCGTAGACAACCCCGACATGGCCACGGGCCTGGGCCACTGCATGGCGCTGGAAGCCCTGGGCCTGGACCTGCTCAACATCTCCCATGGCATGGCGCGCACCGCTCCCTTGCCGGTGCCAGAAGGCTTCCCGTTCTCGCAGCTGGCGTGGCTGGGCTGTGAGATCAAGAAGCGCGTGTCCGTGCCGGTCATCGCCGTGGGCGGTCTCAACGACCCGGCACTGGCCCGCAGACTCATTGAGGAGGGCCATGCAGACTTCGCCGCCGTGGGCCGCGGCATGCTGGTGGACCCGGCGTGGGCGCGCAAGGCCATGGAAGGCGGCGACATCGACCGCTGCCTGAATTGCAATCACTGCGTGTGGTTCCGGGAGCACGAGAAGTGCCCCGGCAGGAAGCTGGCCGCCCGAAAGGCCAAAGGGTAACAGAAACAAAGAGAGGAATAACGCGTTAGCCCACTCGTTATGCGGTTAAGAAGAGAGTGTGCCATGAAAATAGAACTGGTAATTCATACAGATGCACTTCGTGGCAAGACCTATCAAGATTTCATACAGTTTCTTTTCAAAAACTCAGATGAGTTTTACGTCGTTACACGCACCATGCACCGCAAGTACGATTATGCATCCGAGCCGTTGAACACGCTTTTGCAGCACTGCACAAAGGAGTACAAGGCTAACTCGTGGGCTGGCACAAAAACCAGCGGAGGCTATTCAGCGGTCGTTCACCATCTGCGTTGTGAGCGAACGACCCGATTGTTGCTGCAAAACAGCGCTGATTGCTTAAGCGACTGGATTTGGCCTAAGTTGCCAGAGGATCCGACCTTTCTATGGCATGGAGAACCTTGGTTCTACAGTACAACCCACGAAAAGCAGGGTAGATTCCAGATTACCGACGATACGGAGCATTTGCTACCTCAGATACGGAATTATCTAAATCCGCAATTAATTGATGGTCTAGTATATTCCTCAGGGAAGGCGTCCCGCCGGGCATAAATCGTCCCAGAACTACCCCTTGACAAGCATGGGAAGAACGGTATAATTTAACCCAATAAAGCGTCGATGATGGGGAAAAGCTACTCCAAGCTCAGAGAGCCGGCGGCAGGTGTAAGCCGGCCTTGGGGGAAGCAGACATTCCGCCCCGGAGACTGCGGCGATGAGCCGCACAGGCGCGCCTGTTACAGCGCGCACGAGGGGGCCGCAAGGCCAACTTCGGGTGGCACCGCGGGTTTCACGCCCGTCCCTGAACGTTCAGGGACGGGCGTGTTCTTTTTTCACCCCAAAGCTTTCATTCTTTCATCAAAAGGAGGCGCCCCATGGAAAGAGTCTACAACTTCTCCCCCGGTCCCTCGATGCTGCCGCTGAGCGTGCTGCAGCGCGCCCAAGCCGAGCTGCTGGCTCACGGCTCCTCGGGCATGAGCGTGATGGAGATGAGCCACCGCGGCCCGGCCTATGAGGACATCCAGACCAAGGCCGAGGAGGCGCTGCGCCGCCTGATGGCCATACCGGCCAACTACCGCGTGCTGTTTGTGCAGGGCGGTGCCACGACGCAGTTTTCCGCCGTGCCGCTGAACCTGATGACAAATGGCCACGCCGATTATGTGGACAGCGGCAACTTCGCCTCCAACGCCATCGCCGAGGCCAAGCGGTATGGAAACGTCAATGTCGTGGCCAGCTCCAAGGGCATCAAGTACGTGCGCGTGCCCGAGTTGGATCCGTCCAAGTTCGACCCCCAAGCCTCCTACTTCCACATCACGACCAACAACACGATCTACGGCACCCGCTGGACCGAACTGCCGGAAACCGGAGCCGTGCCGCTGGTGGCCGACATGTCCAGCAACATCCTCGGCGAGGTTTACGACATGAACCGCTTCGGCCTCATTTACGCCGGGGCGCAGAAAAACATGGGCATCGCCGGGCTCACCGTGGTCATTGCGCGCGACGACCTTATAGGCCACGCCCGGCCGGAGACACCGCAGATGCTGGATTACCAGACCATGGCCAAGAGCGCCAGCCTGCACAACACACCGCCGGGATTCTCTGTGTACATGGCCGGCCTGGTGTTCGATTGGCTGGAGGCGCTGGGCGGCGTGGCCGAGATGGAAAAGATCAACCGCTACAAGGCCGGTCTGCTGTATGACTTCCTGGACAATTCCAGGCTGTTCCGCGGCACGGCGGAGCGCCCGTGGCGGTCGCTGATGAACGTGACCTTTGTGCTGCCCAGCGAGGAGCTCACGGCGGCCTTTGTGAAGTTTGCCGCCGGGCGCGGCCTGGTCAACGTGAAGGGCCACCGCCTGGTGGGCGGCATCCGCGCCAGCATCTACAACGCCATGCCCGTGGAGGGCGTGCAGGCGCTGGTGGATGCCATGAAGGCCTTCGAGGCAGCCAACTAGGCCAACTGAGGGAGGAAACGCAATGTATACGATCAAAAAGCTCAACAGCATAGATGATGTCGTGCATGAACTGATGCCTGCGGAGGCCTATGCGCTGAGCGCCGACGCCACGGACCCCGACGGCGTGCTGGTGCGCAGCGCCTCCATGCACGACACGGCCTTTGGCGACAACCTGGCGGCCATCGCCCGGGCCGGTGCCGGCGTCAACAACATCCCCATCGACCGCGCCAGCAAGGCGGGTATCGTGGTCTTTAACACCCCCGGTGCCAACGCCAACGCCGTGAAGGAGCTGGTGCTGGCCGGGCTGCTGCTCAGCGGCCGGCGCATCGTGGAAGGCGTCAACTGGGTCAAGACGCTGGCCGGGCGGGGTGACGAGGTTCCCACCCTCGTGGAAAAGGGAAAGAACGACTTCGTGGGCCCGGAGATCGCAGGCCACCGGCTGGGCGTCGTAGGCCTGGGCGCCATCGGCGCACAGGTGGCCAACGCCGCAGAGCAGCTGGACATGCTCGTATCCGGCTATGACCCTGCCCTCTCGGTGGAGGCCGCCTGGTCCTTAAGCCGCTCGGTAAAGCGCTCGCTGGACCTGGACGAGCTCGTGCGCACCAGCGACTTTATCACGCTGCACGCGCCGTTGATCGATAAGACCCGGGGCATGATCGGCCGCAAGCAGTTCGAGCAGATGAAGCCCGACGCCGTGCTGCTGAACTTTGCCCGGGGAGAACTCGTGGACAAGGAAGCGCTGCTGTGGGCGCTGGACAGCGGCCGGCTGCGACTGTACGTGACCGATTTCCCCTTTGAGGAGCTCATTGGACGGCCCAACGTGCTGACCATTCCCCACCTGGGGGCCAGCACGCCGGAGAGCGAGCGCAATTGCGCCATCATGGCTGCCGATCAGCTGCGCAATTATCTGGAGGACGGTACCATCGTCAACTCGGTGAACTTCCCCGAATGCTGCATGCCCCGCAGCAGCTCCTTCCGACTGGCCATCCTGCACTGCAATATCGCGGGCATGGTGGGCGGCATCGCCTCCACGCTGGCCGCCGAGACCCATAACATCGCCAACATGATCAACAAGAGCCGCGGCTCCTACGCCTACACGCTGATCGATCTGGACGACAAGCCCACGGACAAATGCGTGGACGCGCTGTGGAAGATCGAGGGTGTACTCAAGGTAAGGGTGCTGTAGAATGAAGTGAGGGAGATTCTTCGGGCGCTGCACGCCCTCAGAATGACAGCAATGATGTGTTCTGCCGCAACCGTTCCTGTCATTCTGAGCGCAGCGAAGAATCTCCCTAAGAAAACAACATAATACCGACCGCCTGCGGTGCAAGACCGCAGGCGGTCGTGTTCAGTGTGAAAAATCGCTCAGTTCGCCGGTTCCGTCAGCCAGTCAGCATAGTTGACGCCGGCGCTCACGCGGTCGCCATCCCCCACCCATTGCCTGGTCGCGGCATCATACACCGCGGGGCCGTTGGGAGAGCCCCAGTAGTTGCTGACAGCCTGTATCGTGATGTCGTTGGGCCGCTTGTTGTAGATGCCGTAGCAGTTGTTGCCCATCAGCGCGTTCAGGATGATGCCGTTCTCGCTGAGCGTGTCGAAGTACAGGCCATACTTGCAGCCGGTGATCTGCGTGAGCACCAAGTTGGCGACGCCTCGCACTTCCACACCGCGCTCGCTGCCGCGGATCACGTTGTTGGTGCTGTTGAAGGAGCCGGTCTTCTCCACGAGTACGCCGATACCGGGGCAGTCTGTGATCTGCGAGAGGCTCAGGTTGACGACGCCCTTGGTCACAATGCCGCGGCATTTGGCGGCCTCGCAGCAGTCGTGTATGTTCATATAGGTGCCATTGAGCTCGCCGCCGGCTTCCACCTGTATGCCCAACGTGCGCGAATAAGCGGCCTCGGAGTTGGTCAGCGTCAGCATGCCCTTAACCGTGGCCAGCACATCGCCATAGACGATCTTCACGTAGTCGCCGCTGAAGGTGGCGCCGGGAGCCACGAGGATGGTCTTCCAGTAATCGCAGCTGCTCTTGACACCACAACCGCCGTAAGCCTTGTCGCGGGTTGATGTGAACACGACGCGGCTGCCCTCTTCCCCCATGGCGTTCAGGAAACCACTCACAAAGATGGACTCGCCGGGCTGTATCTTCACGACGACGCCGGGCTCGATGTGCAGCGACGCGCCCTCGGGCACGACCAGGCCGCCGCCCACGGTGTAAGGGCTGCCCGCGGCGGTCCAGGTGACCTCGCCGGCGATGACGGTCTGCGTGGTGACGCCCACAGCTGCGCCGGCCTTGGACGCGCGCCTGGAGCTGTCCAGGGTCTTCACGGTGTAGCGGTAAGCCGTGTTCTGCTCCAAGCCGCTGTCGGTGTATCCGGCCTTGGTCACAGTGGCCACTTTGGCGCCATTGCGGTAGACCTCATAGCCCCTGGCGCCCTTGACGGCGCTCCACGTCAGCTGCACCGTGTCGCCGGTCTTATATGCGACTTTCAGGTTTCCAGGCGCGTTCAGAATGCCATAGGCGGAAGTCTGGTGAGAGCGCCCGCCGGAGTTGCCGCGGCTGTGGGCCAGCGCCGGAAGACTGAGCGCAACGGAAAACAGCAACGCCAAGCAAAGGGCGGCAGCCCAAATACGTTTCATGCGCATGATGAAAATCACCTTTCTATCAGTTTGGGCGGAAATGTAGACAAAGAAAAAATGCGCACGAAGAAATCAACAGGAGTTCATAAAAAAACCTCCCCTTTGGCAACTGGCTGTCATAGGCGATTGCCCTTAGACCCTGTAGCTTTGCGCCCCGGCCTTTCGACCGGTTTGCCTTTGTCAGTGAAGAGTGCGTCGGTTGGCGGATGTAGTCCCTTAGCGGATGATATGATCATATTTTGGAAGTTGCATGTTGTCAATAGAATCTTTGGCAATTCCAATCGTAAAAAAAAGGACCGTCTGTTCACAGACGGTCCTTACGATCTCATTCTCTATTAAGCCAGTCGTTGTTCGCTAGGCCGCCAATCGGTCAGCGCCGGGTCCAGCGCGCTGGCTGCTGCGGCGTCCAGAACGGCCACAACGTCGTGATGGCTTTGCAGTGCGCTGGCCGGCACCGCCTCGGTGGGCGCCACCTGCAGCGCCTGGCGCAGGATGTCGGCCTTGCCCGTGCCCTGGGCCAGCAGCAGAATGCGCCGGGCGCTCAGTATGGTAGCCAGACCCATGGTGACCGCCTGGGTGGGCACCTCTTCCAGCGAGGAGAAGAAGCGTGCGTTATCGCGCCGGGTGCGCTCGTCCAACTGGACCACATGGGTGCGGCTGGAGAAACTGGTGCCCGGCTCGTTGAAGCCGATGTGGCCGTTGGAACCGATGCCCAGCACAGCCAGGTCGGCCCCTCCGGCCCTGTGCAGTGCCTGTTCATACACCTCGCACTGGGCGTCCATGTCCCCCGCCACGCCCAGCGGCACATGGGTGTTCTCCTGCGGGATGTCCACGCGGCGGAACAGGTTGCGCTCCATGAAAGCGCGGTAGCTCTGGTTGTGGCTGGGCTCCAGACCCACATATTCGTCCAGGTTGAACGTCGTCGTACGGGCGAAGCTCAGCTCCCCCGTGGCGAAACGCGCCGCCAGCGCGTCATACATCGGCACCGGCGTGCCACCGGTGGGCAGTATCAGCACGGGGTTGGTCTTTTCTTTTATCACAGCGGCGACAATGCGGGCCGCCTCATCGGCCCATTGGGCCGTGTTTTCGCACAGTATTACGCGCAGCATGGTTGTTTCACTCTCCATCCGGTTATCTTTCAAAGTGGTCTATACCATTATAATGCCCTGACAAGATGAAAACAAGCCTAAATGTAAAGTTTGAACAGATCATGTTATAATATGGCAACGAGGTGTGATGATGAACGACGAAAGTTCATTTTACGACGGGTTGACGCTGGACCGCGAAAGCCCTGTACCGGCCTATTTCCAGATCAAGAGCCATATTGAGCGCTTGATCGAGCAGAAAAAACTGCTGCCAGGCGACCGCCTGCCCTCGGAGAGGGACTTCTGCGCCCGCCTGCCGGTCAGCCGCATGACCTATCGCCAGGCGCTCACAACACTCAAACACTCCGGATTGTTGGTGCAGCAGCAGGGCCGGGGCACCTTTGTAGCCCCGCACAAGGTGGGCCTGGCCACGATGGACGTTCTGAGCTTCTCCGAAGCCATCAGCGGCCAGGGGCTGATGCCCGGCGCCCGCACGCTCAAAAAGCGCCTGCTCAAGCCCGCGCCTCCGGAAATCACCCAGGAGCTGGGGCTGGACGCCGGCGCTCCGGTGGTCACGCTCACGCGCATCCGGCTGGCCGAAGGTATGCCGGTGCTGCTGGAAACCTCATGGCTGGACGCTTCGCGCTTCGGCGATTTGATGCAGGTAGACCTGACCGACCGGTCGCTGTACCACATCCTGGAGGAGCGGTTCCACACATCCATCGCCCGCCGCCGGGAGATCATAGAGGCGCTGGCCGCCGACGAGCGCCTGGCGCGGCTGCTGGACGTGGAGCCCGGCTCGCCGGTGATCCGCAACACAGGGTATAACTACGATGAACCTGATCACGTGGTGGAGTACGTCATCAGCTATTATCGGGCTGACAAAGCCAGATTTACATTCGAGACCCGAAGAGTCTGAAGAAGGTTAAGATTTCGCGCCTGTAGGCGCGACCTGCGCATCGCCCCGCTGTGCTTCGCACAGCCTACGGCTTGCTGTCGCAGCCTACGGCTTGCTGTCGCATCGGCGGAGCCGACGCTGTCGCAAGCCTGGGGTAATGCCTCGCCGACATCCGGTCGGCGAGTGCGGCAGCACCGCACAAGGCGACGCTGGGCTACAGCGCATCCTGCGCCAAGGCCAAAGGGCTTTCCGATCGCCCTTTGGAAACCTTCGGCACCAAATAATTAAGTAATTAAATCAACTTCCTAACGCTCAACCGCCATTCTCATCTGACGTCCGGATAGGCAGCAGGATGTCGCACGCGTCGTTCACATTGTCATGCACAAAAATATCATTTTTGCATTTCATATCCCTCGGGCCATTCTACCCTGGCGAAACGAAAAAGCCATGCGCGGAAGGTAACCACGCATGGCCTGTACTCGGGTGCCGTCGGCAAAAACGCGTTATTCCGCCGGCTTCGCCCGCAATTTACGGATAGGGAACTTGAACCGGCGCGGCGGGGTTGGTGGTGCGACCGGCAGCCCTCTGTCCACCGAAACGCCAAAGCACAGCAGTGAAAAGCCGAACATGATGAGCGCCAGGGCCAGCAGTGCCGACGAGAAGGGTTGCAGGGCCGCAGCCGTTAGGTCGGGCAGCACGCCAAGGAAGGCCGGCTGGAACATGGCCTGCACCGGCGCGGTCAGCACGGCTGCCAGCAGATCCCGGTGGAAGAAGCGCAGCGCCAGGCCCACCGCCGCGAACAGCGCGCTGTGGGCCATCAACATCCAGCCGCACAGCAGATAGAACGGCCGCGGGCTGCGCATCCACAGCAGGTAGAGGAAGGCCAGGCAGAACACGACGCCACCCACGGCAATCAGCACGGCCAGGTCCAGCCGGGCATAAGCCAGGCGCAGCGGCGCCGCCCATTGCTCCAGGGTTGCGCGGTAAGCGTCGTTCCACTTGGCTGTGAAGGGCAGATAATCCGAGAGCTTGGGGCGAGACAACTCTGGCACAAAGAGCAGTGCGCCATCCTTGAGCAGGGCGCTTAGCAGGTCCGTGCCGTATCCATCCAGCGAAGCGGCATCGCCCAGCACCGGCACAGCGCCGCCCTGCAGCGCATAACGGGCCAGGTTCGGCGCGGCATCCTGCACGAGCCGCGCCACCTGCTGCGTCGGCAGCGCCTTAAGGGCCAGCGCGAAGGCCTGAGCGCGGTCCTCGGTGCGCAGCGCCTCCGGCGGCGCCAGGTCCAGCACGATGTCCGAGAGCGCCCGCACGGCGTAACGCCCAAGGGCGTTGTAGGCCTCGCTCTGCGGCGCGCCATAGAATGCCGGGTCCAGCACGGTATTCTGCGCCAGCAGCAGCATCTGAGCCGCCAGCAGCGTAGCGCACAGCAGCACTGAGAGCAGCACCGTGGCGATGATTTTTACAACTTTCATGGCTCTCCCTCTGCGGGTGTTGCCCGCGATTGCCAAGGTTTGCCATTATCCTGTCCAGTTATGGCAGGGTTAAAACAGAATGCATCGACATGTGCTCCCTTGGCCCCCTTGACAAGGGGGCTATCGCGCAGCGACTGGGGGTTCTGCCTGGCAGGAAACCCTCCGTCAGGCTGCATGCAGCCTGCCACCTCCCTTTTCAAGGGAGGCAAGAAGGATAATGGTCTGTATAACCTTAGGTGGCTTTAATGCCTTCCCCTCCAGGAGAAGGTGGCGCGCAGCGCCGGATGAGGTCCAGCGCCGCGCACGGTTTACACCTCATCAGTCGCCTGCGGCGACAGCTTCCCCTCCAGGGGAAGCCTAGTGGCGAACGCAAAAGCAGCCACACTGTCTCGTGCGGCTGCATTTGCGACTGCTATACAGCGGAGTAACCCGCGATTAGCCTAATGAGTAATGATTAGCCCGGTATGATGACCCGCCCATAGGGGCCGGGCACACACAGCAGCTTCTGGCCGTAAATCTGCTCCAACGCGGCCAAGTCCAGCGCCTGCTGCGGTGGCCCGAAGCGGGCCACTTGGCCGGCGCACAGCACCAGCACGTCGTCGGCAAAACGCTCGGCCATGTTCAAGTCGTGCAGCACACACACGACGGCTGCGCCCTCGGAGGCTTTGCGGCGGAACAGCTCCAGCAGCGCCGTCTGGTGGCGGATGTCCAGATTGGCCACCGGTTCGTCCAGCAGCATCGTGCCCGCGTGCTGGGCCAGCGCCCGCGCCGCGATGACCCTCTGGGCCTCGCCGCCGGAAAGCTCGGTGATGGGCCGCTCGGCAAACTCCATTACGCCGGCATCAGCCATGGCCTGTTCGGCAGCCTCATAGTCCGCGGCCTTCTCGCTGCCCAGCAGCGGCACAAAGGCATTGCGGCCCATCAGCACGACCTCCCGGGCCGTGAAGGGGAAGGCCACATTGGCGCTCTGGGGCACCACAGCTATGCGCCGCGCCCGCTCCCGCGGGCTCAAGGCGTGCACCGGCTTGCCATCGAGCTGCGCACAGCCGGAGCTTGGTGCCAAAGTGCCGGACAGCACCTTGATCAGCGTGGTTTTGCCGCTGCCGTTGGGGCCTACGATGGCCGTGAAGCGCCCCGGCGCAAAGGCCGCGGTGATGCCGCGCAGCACGGAGCGGCCGGGATATTCCAGATAAAGATCCTTGGCCTCCAGCATGTCAGCGCACCCCCTTGCGGATCAGCAGCCACAGGAAAAACGGCCCGCCGATCAGCGAAGTGAGCACGCCCACGGGAAGCTCAATGCCGGGTATGACGTTGCGCGCGGCAGTGTCGGCCAGCAGCAGGAAAACGCCGCCTCCCAACAGGCTCAGCGGCAGCAGCCGCCGGTGGTCGGGGCCGATCAGCATGCGCAGCCCATGGGGCACGATGAGCCCCACGAAGCCGATGATGCCCGCGGCGCTGACGGCGCCGGCGGTCGCGATGGCAGCGAAAACCATGAGCGCCCTGCGTAGTGCGTCCACATTGACGCCCAGATGCTGCGCCTCCTCCTCCCCCAGGGCCAGCAGGTTGAGCTGGCGGCCGAACACCAGCAGCCCCAAAGAGCCTATGATCACCATCGGCAGGCTCCACAGCACGGAAGCCCACCCGGCGACGCTGAGGCTGCCCATGTTCCAGTAGATGATGCGCTCCACCTTGTCGTGGTTCAGGCTCATCAGCAGCGTGGTGGCCGCCGAAAGCACCGTGCCCACGGCAATGCCAGCCAGCAGCAGGCCCGAGGACGTCATGGCCCGGCCTGCCCGGCCCAACGCGTACACGGCGAACATGGAGCCCAGGCCGCCCAGAAAGGCGAACAGCGTGACCGCACCCATGCCAAAGCTCGCGCTATCCATGCTGAACACCATGGCCAGCATGGCGCCGAAGCTGGCGCCGGCGGCCACGCCCAGGATGTGCGGATCGGCCAGCGGGTTGCGGAACATGCCCTGCATGGCGCCGCCGCTGACCGAGAGCGCGCCGCCCACCAGCAGCGCCAGCGCGATGCGGGGCAGGCGGATCTGCAGCACGATCAGCAGCGCCGTGGCGTCGCCGCCCAGCACCGTGCGGATGCTCTCCAGCGGCCCCATGGCCGAGCCCAGAAGCACGGCGGCCACAGCGCCCACCAGCAGCAACGCCGCCAGCACTGTCCAGGCGACCGCGAGTTTCAGCTTTCCCTGTCTAGCCATTACTTGTCAAAAGAAATCGTGACGCCGCACAGGATCTGCGCAAACTCCCGGAAGCCCTCCACCAGGCGCGGGCCGGGGCGCATACACGTGTCGCTGGTCACCGTGAACACCTGCTGGTTCTTGGATGCGGTCAGCTCCTTGTAGCCCTCGCCGGCGGTAAAGGCAGCGGTACCGCCCGGAATGTCGCTGGACAGCAGCACCACGGCGGGGTCCTTCTTGACAATGTCTTCCAGCGACATCTGCGGCCATTCCACGGGCATGCCCTCGGTCAGGTTCTTAGCGCCGCACATCTCCACGATCTCATAGGGGAAGGTGCCGGGGCCGGCGGAATAGTCGCCGAACTGGCCGTAGGAAATTGCGATATAAGCGGTCTTGCCACTGGCCTTGTCCTTGATGGCATCCTTGACGATCTGCTCCTTGCGGCGCATGTCGTCAGTCATGGCCTTGGCCTGGTCGGTGGCGCCGGTCAGCGCGCCCACCAGAGCGATCGTGTCATAGGTGCTCTGATAGGTCGTGCCCTCGGTGGCGGCAACAGTCAGGCCCAGAGCCTGCAGCTTTTCGATGATATCCTTTTGCAGCTTGTTGCCCGCCAGAACCAGGTCCGGCTTGAGGCCGGCGATCTTCTCCAGGTTGGGGCCATTGAAGTCGCCAACCTTCTCGACGTTGGCCACTTCAGCGGGATAGTTGGAGATGCCGTCCACACCGATGACCTTGCTGCCCAGGCCCAGGGCGAACAGGATCTCGGTGTTGCTGGGTGTGAGGCTGACAATGCGCTGCGGCGCGGCGGCCAGCTTCACCTCGTTGCCCAGCACATCGGTGCCGGAAAGGCCGGCGGCCGTGGGCGCGGGGGTGGTAGTGGGCGACGCCGTGGGTTCCGGCGTGGGCGTAGCAGCGGGCTCGGCGGCCACGGTGGTGGCAGCGGCGGCGCTGGTGGCTGCCGGCGCCGGCGCGCCGCAGGCGGCCAGGGCCAGCACCGCGACCAGGGCGCAAATCATTGCAAACAGCTTTTTCATGGTTCCTCCTGCGTAATGGGTTATCCTACGACCATGAAGGCCGATAGACACAAAAAAACCCTCCGGAAAAGCGGAGGGTTTGCGCACAAACAAACTGCCCGTACGGGCATTTGCGGCTGCGGCCTCCCTCCGAGGCTTTGCCAAAAATCCCTTCAGGCAGGTCTCCTGACTCGGGTGTCGTCCTCCCCCGGCCCTTCCCGTTTTCACAGTGGATTGCCGGGTTCGTCTT
>JAEZSC010000122.1 GCA_023422005.1 Bacillota bacterium
GGCGGGAGGCCAGGTTGTCCTCGCCGATCGTGGAGCCGTCGCCGCCGCGGTAGCCCTTGCGCAGGGCGGCCTGGCTCATGCGCAGGAAGATCGCGGCATTCACGGCGCGGTTCTGCCAATCGGGCACAACGAACTGCATGAACACGCGCATAGCGTCGATGCGCCGGCGGTAATAGAGCAGCTTAAGCCAGCCAAACGGCAGCAGCCGCCCGCCGCGCAGATGGCGGAACACCTGGTTCCATTCCGGCACGGCCACCACATAGCCGATGGGCCGGCCCTCCAGCGTGCGGGCGATGCACACCAGCTCGTCGTCGGCGATGGGCAGCAGCGTGCGAGCCAGCTTGGCGATGTCCTCCAGGCTGGGCACGGAGGAGTGCTCCTGCTCGAAGGTTGGCATCGTCTGCACGAGGATCTCGTGGATGTCCCGGATCTCCCGGTCCAGCTGCTTGCGGTCCAGCGGGTACACGCCGTATCGGAACTTGGCCATGGCGTAATCCACCACGCGGTCGATGCCCTTGGCGCGAAAATCCTCGGCGGTGAAGGAATAGGCAAAAAGGTCCTGATACTTGCGAAGGCCGAAGGCCTCGAACCATTGGGCGTACCAGGGCGGGTTGTAACTGTTCATCAGGGCCGGCGGGCCGTCGAAGCCCATAACCAGCAGGCCCTTGTAGCTGTCGTCGTTGTCCGGCGATTCCGGGCCGCGCAGCGTCCGCACACCGTGTTCGGTCGCCCATTTCTCGGCGGCATCCAGCAGCGCCATGGCCGCTTCGTCGTCGCGCTCGCACTCGAACAGGCTGAACCACGCGCTGTTGCTGCCGTTCTCGCGGTTGTAGAGGTGATCGACGCCCACCAGCACGCGGCCTATGACGCGCCTGCCGCGGCGGCACAGCAACAGTTCGTGGGGGCCGTAGCCAAAGAGCATGTTGTCGCGGCCCTGCAGCATGGCGCGCATCTGCAAGCGCAACGGCGGTACGAAGTTTGCGTCGCCGCGGTACAGCCGGTAGGGCAGCGCGATGAAACGGCGCAGGTCCGCCCGTGTCCTGACCGGCGAGACCTCAAGCATTGCCGCTCTCCCGGCTGCGCAGCGCGGCGATGGTGGCCTCGTGGCTGCGGCGGTCCAGCCGCATGCGCAGCATGATGCCCACGCCGATGGCCATGAACAGCGCCGGGATGGCTGAGAATATCAGCCGGATGGCCCACACGGCGGAGCCGGGCTGCGTCTGGCCGGGGGAGAGGTCCTCCAGCTTGATGTAGCCGCTCATGCCCAGCGCTATGCCGGCCAACCCTACGAAGCCCGCCGTGGCCACCTGCTGCAGGAAGGATTGGAAGCCGTAGAACACGCCCTCGGCATCGTAGCCGGTCTCCAGGCGGCTGACGTCGATGGTATCCGGTATGATGGACTGGGGAACCACATGGGCCGCCGATACGCCCAGGCTCAGGAAGAACACCAGCGTGAACACGCCGGGCAGGTCGCCCGGCTGCACCAGCATAATGAGCATGGAACACAGAGCCAGCGCGGCCATGCCCAGGTTGTAGGCCGTCTTCTTGCCCAGGCGTTTCATCAGAAACAGCCACAGCGGCACGAAGGCCGCAGACACGATAAAGAGCTCCGCCACCACGGCCAGGAAGATCATCTGGTTGCGGATGCCCAGCCAGCTTTCCAAATAGTAGGGAAAGAATGCCTGCATCACGCTGAAGCCGCCCCACGTGAACATGTAGGACAGCGCGGCGCAGCGGAAGGGCTGGTTGCGCAGCATGGCCTTATAGGTGGCCAGCATGGCCCGAAAACCGCCGGGGGATCGATGGTAGTCACCGCGCTCCCGGCAGCCGGAGAAGGGGATGAACGGCGCCAGCCCCACGATGACGGCGATGACGATGCCTGCGGTCAGATACCCCTGGTGCACGGCGCTCAGATTTCCGCGGTCGGCGCGCAGGTCCGGAACCAGTATGCTCGGGATCGCCACGGCCAGCAGTCCGCCCAGTATGCTTACGAACATGCGGTAGGCGGCCAGCTTGCTGCGTTCGTCGTAATTGTCGGTCATCTCGATGTTCAGTGTGGCGTAGGGCACCATGACCAGCGAGAAGAACGTGAAGTATAGGATGGACGCGCCGATGGCGGTCAGAAACCGTATGTCCATGCTCCAATCCCTGGGAATGGCCCACAGAAGATAATAGGTGATGCCGGTGGGAATCGCGAACAGCAGCAGGAAGACGCGCCGCCGCCCCCAGCGGGATCGGGCGCCGTCACTCAGATGCCCGATGACCGGGTCGTTGACGGCGTTATAAATGTTGGTGATGAACATGACGACGCCGGCCAGCGCCGCACCCAGGCCCAGTATGTCGGTCAGGTATTTCAGGTAGAACAGCGAGATCACCGACGTACCGAAGGTGCCTGTCAGGTCTCCCAGGCCAAAGGAAGCCTTTTCGCGGAAGGTAAGCTTCCGGTCTCTGTCCATAAGGTTCGGCGCCGTCTTGGGCATTTTGGCAATCCTCCCCGTGTCGAATAAATGCAAATATGATCATATCACCGCGAGGTGGCATCCGCAATGTGAAAAGCGTCTTCAGCGTTTGGCCGCTGGATGATGGTGGTATATCGTTTATGTACGTGTCACTTGAGAAGCCGGAGGGGAGATGTCTATGGTTTGGAAGGACAGATATGAGCTGGGAGTCCAGCTGATCGACGAGCAGCACAGGGAGCTGTTCCAGCGGGTGGACGCATTCATGAACGTACTGCGTTCACCGGTGGATTGGCAGCAGAAGCTGGGCCAGGTCAACGCCACGCTGGATTTCATGAAGGGCTACGTGGTAACCCACTTCCACGATGAGGAAGCATATCAGGCGCAAGTCGGTTACCCAGGCCTGGAGGAGCACCGCCGTATCCACGAGGACATGGTGCAGTTTGTGCTGCAGGTGTCCGAGCAATATGAGAGCAAGGGTTATGACGAGCGGCTGATGCAGCAGTTCGGCGGCAAGCTGCTGGCGTGGCTCATCAACCATGTGGCCGCGGAGGACCAGCGCATCGCCGATTACGCCCGCGGGAAGGAGGGTGCGCTCCATGTATAATCCTCTATATGCGCCTTTTCTGGAAGCCACCCGCCATGTGTTCAGCCTGATGCTGGACCTTAACGACATCGTGTGCAACCCGCTGAACAAAGGGGAAGAACCCCAGCCCTGCGAGCTCAACGTATCCATCGGTGTAACCGGCGACCTGCAGGGCAGCGTGATTTATCGCTTCCCCGGGGAAACATCGCTCAAGATGGTCGGTATCCTGAGCGGTATGGAGTTCTCCGCCATCGACGACTTCGTCGCATCGGCCATGGGCGAGGTCGCCAACATCATCAGCGGCAACGTGATGACGGCGTTGACCAGCCAGAGCCTGCAGTGCGACATCATGCCTCCGCAGATTCTCGAAACAGCGCCGGACGAGAGCGCCTATGCCATACGCCATGCTGAGCGCTTGACGACCGCTGCCGGAGACATCGAGCTCAGCATCCTGCTCAATCGGGCGTAAACGGGCGCATGTTTATGGAATTTTAGCCATTTCGACACAGAATTCGCTTAACAAACTCCATCGGCTGGAGTATAATGAACACCCTGCGAACACCACGCCTTGCACGCGAAAGCGCCGTGCAAGGCCTTTTCCGCGCTCCGGAACGACGGATAGGAGTTTTGATGGAACGAATTCTTTTCAACGCCCTTTATGACACGGGCCCATGGCAGCGGCTGGAGGAGAACGTGCTGAGCCGCGGCCAGCGCATGCCTTGCTCGGCCTTTGGCGTGACCGACAGCCGCCGCGCCCACCTGGTGGCGGCGCTGCGTGCGCGCCTGGAACGCCCGGTGCTGGTGGTGGCGCCCAACGACGTGCGCGCCATACGCCTGAGCGAGGACATCGCCGCGATGCTGGGCGTGGATGTGGCCGTGTTCCCGGCGCGGCCCTCGATGATCCGCCGGGTGGCCGCGGCCAGCCGTGACTTGCAGAGCCGCCGCCTGGGCGTGCTGGCGGCGGCCATGGCGGGCAGCCTGACCGTGGTGGTGGCCACGGCGGAGGCGCTGGCATTCCCGCTGGCGCCGCCCCAGGCCTTTGCCGAAGGCGCAATCCAGGTGGGCGTGGGGCAAACCCACAACATGCGCGACTTGGCTGCGCGGCTGGCCATGGCAGGCTATCAGCGCGAAGAGCGCGCCGAGGGGCCGGGGCAGTTCGCCGTGCGCGGCGGCCTGGTGGATGTTTTCGCCCAGGGGGCGGAGCGACCGGCGCGCATCGAGTTCTTCGGCGATGAGATCGACAGCATACGCATCTTTGACCCGTGGACCCAGCGCAGCGAAGGCACGGAGCAAACCTTGAGCATCTTCCCGGCCACGGAGGTTCCGCTGAGCCAGTCGGCGCTGGAACGCGGCGCAGCCAACCTGCGCGGAGCGCTGGAGGCCACCCGCAAGGAGCTGCTCAAGCTGGGCCGGGACGAGCACGCCAAGCAGCACGGTTATCTGCTGGAAGCCCAACCCGAGCAGCGGCTGGACAGCGCCGTGCAGGAGATGACTGAGAAACTGTTGACCGGCGGCAGCTATGAGGGCATCGAGAACCACTTGCCGCTGTTCTACGAGCGCTCCGCCATGCTGTGGGATTTCCTCAAGGACCCGCTGGTGGTGCTGGAAGAGCCCAACCGCCTGAAGGAAAGCCTGGACGCCTGGCACGAGGAATATGCCGTGGAGTTCGAGGAGGCGCTGCGCGGCGGCGAGGCGTTCAGCGCCCAGCGCGGCCTGCCGGCGAGGTATGAGGCGCTGCTGGAGCGCGCCCCCCGCGATTGCCTGCTCACGCTGCAGGACCTGACCCGTGACAGCGGCGTCAAGCCCAGGGACATCGTAAAGTTCGGCGGGCGAGACCTGCCCAATTATCGCGGCCAGTTGGAGATGCTGTCCGCCGACCTGCGAAAGTGGCGGCGGGACAACTGGCGCACGCTGATACTGGCCGGCACCGAAAAGCGCGCCCAGCGCCTGGTGGACACGCTGCTGGACATGAGCCTGCCGGCGGTGCACGTGACCCAGGACAGGCCGCTGAACCCCGGCGAGATCGTCGTGCTCTCCGAGGGACTGCGCCAGGGCTTTGAGGACCCGGAGGAGCGCTTCGTGCTGCTGGGTGAGACCGAGGTGTTCGGTGCGACCCGGCAAAAGAAGAAGGCCGTGCAGCGCTCTTCCAAACGCAAGATGGATGTGTTCGCGGACTTGACCATCGGCGACTACGTCGTGCACGAAAGCCACGGCATCGGCATCTTTCGCGGCGTGGTGAAGCTGACGACCGAGGGGCAGACCCGCGATTATCTGGACATCGAATACCGCGGTACCGACCGGCTGTATGTGCCCACGGAGCAGATGGACCGCGTGGAAAAGTACATCGGCGCCGAGGGCATCGCCCCCAAGATCAGCCGGTTGGGCGGCGCCGACTGGGAGCACGCCAAGCGCAAGGTGCGCGAGAAGGTGGCCGGCATGGCCGAAGACCTGATCAAGCTGTACGCCCAGCGCGACGCGGCCAAGGGCTTCGCCTACGGCCCGGACGACGAGTGGCAGCAGCAATTCGAGGATGCCTTCCCGTGGGATGAGACGCCGGACCAGCTGCGCAGCATCAGCGAAATCAAGCGCGACATGGAGAGCCCCAAACCCATGGACCGCCTGCTGTGCGGCGATGTGGGCTACGGCAAAACCGAAGTCGCGCTGCGCGCCGCATTCAAGGCCATCATGAACGGCAAGCAAGTGGCCATCCTGGCGCCCACGACGGTACTGGCTTACCAGCATTTCAACACGATGAAAGAGCGCTTCGCCGACTTCGACGTACATTGCGAGATGCTTTCACGCTTCCGTAACGACAACGAGCAGAACAAGATCGTGCAGCGCATCTCCACCAAGGAGATCGACATCGTCGTAGGCACCCATCGGCTGCTTTCCAAGGACATCAAGTTTGCCAACCTGGGTCTGCTGATCGTCGACGAGGAGCAGCGCTTCGGCGTGGCCCACAAGGAGCGCATCAAGCAGATAAAGAGCACGGTAGATGTGCTCACGATGACGGCTACGCCCATCCCGCGCACACTTCACATGTCCATGAGCGGTATCCGCGACATTTCCACGATCGAGACACCGCCGGAAGAGCGCCAGCCGGTGCAGACTTACGTCATCGAATACCACGAGGACATCATGCGCGACGCCATCCTCAAGGAGCTCAGCCGCGGCGGGCAGATCTATTTCCTGTATAACCGCGTGGAATCCATGCCGTCCTTCTATCGGCGGCTGCAGGAGCTGGTGCCCGAGGCGCGCATCGTCGTGGGCCACGGCCAGATGGAGGACAAGCAGCTGGAGAAAGTCATGATGGACTTCTACCACGGCGAGTACGACATCCTGCTGAGCACGACGATCATCGAGAACGGTCTGGACATTCCCAGGGCCAACACGATGATCATCTATGATGCCGACCGCTTCGGCCTGGCGCAGCTCTACCAGCTGCGCGGCCGCGTGGGGCGCAGCAACCGCCTGGCCTACGCCTATTTTACCTATCGCCGGGACAAGGTTTTGAGCGAGATCGCCGAAAAACGCCTGACCGCCATCCGCGAATTCACCGAGTTCGGCAGCGGCTTCAAGATCGCCATGCGCGACCTGGAGCTGCGCGGGGCCGGCAACCTGCTGGGCGAGGAGCAGCACGGGCATATGTCCACCGTGGGCTACGCGCTGTACTGCCGCCTGATCGACGAAGCGGTGCGCCGCCTCAAGGGCGAGGACATCCTTGAGGAGCTGGAGGTGCGCGTGGACGTCAAGGTGGATGCCCACATCCCCGACGACTACATCACCGACCAGATGGCCCGCCTGGAGGTGTACCGCCGCATCGCCGAGATCGAGACCGACGAAGCCCGCCGCGACGTGCTGGACGAGCTGCTGGATCGTTTCGGTGAGCCGCCGCAGAGCGTGCTTAACCTCATGGACGTGGCCCAGCTTAAGGCCGCATCTGCCCGCGCCCAGATCGAGCTGGTGCAGCTCAAGGGCACGCAGATGCACTTCAAGTTCGTGGCCGACGCGGCTCTGGACCCGGCAAAACTGTTTGCCTATGTGAACAGCCACAGCCAGGACCTTTCGCTGGTGGCGGCCAAAGCGCCCAGCCTGGTGCTGCGCCGCGTGCCCTCGCGTTGGAAGGACGTCTTCGCACTGGCAAAGTCGCTGTTGGAGGAAATCAGCGTTATTGCCGCGGTTCAGGCTTCCTAAAAACCCAGTAGGATGGCTTGTATCAGAACCGACTGACGATTCATTCGGCAGGAGGAAACGGCTACACGAAAAAGGTCGGCTCAAGAACCGCCCGCAGCGTTCTCTCGATCCCATATAATTGAGTATGAGCCGGACACAAAGATGTCCCCTGCCGACCGTTATCGGCAGGGGACAAAGGATACAGACTACAAGTCGCCCAGATCGCCGAGGCACAACGGTGCCGAAGGCGAAAGACAACAACAGTGCCGATGGCGAAATAAACTTTGCATTCCGACAGCAATTTCAGTATAATTGTTTACGTTTCTGTCAAGTTCCCTTGAAAGGAAGAAATACTTATGAGATTGATGCGTTCCCTCGCCGGCCTGCTCGCTGTGACGCTCCTGCTCTCGGGTTGCGGTATGATCACGGTGAATCCCGAGCGCGACGCCGCGCAGATTGTGGCTACGGTGAATGGTGAAAATATCACCAAAAAACAGGTTTACAGTTATATTGGGCTGAGATTTGGCGAGCCTGTCAGCGCGGGCAATCTGGCCGCCGTGAAGGCTCAGAAGGAACAGGGCCTGGAGGCACTTATCTACAGCGTGGTTATGCGGCAGAAGGCCAAGGAGTTGGGTTTCTATAATTTTACCGAGGACGAGAAGAAAACCATAGACGAAAACGTCAACTCCTATACCAAGAGCATCTATGACTCCTCGCTGGCAAACTGGCAGGAGAAGGCCAAGACCGATTCCACCATCAACCCCGAGCAGAAAGCCCAGGAGGACGTGAACAGCACGTTGGAGACGCTGGGCACATCCGTCGAGAAGCTTCGGGCCAACGAAGAAGAGAGCCTTGCCGTGGAAAAACTGCGCAAGAGCATCACCGATCCGGTCACTGTGTCCGATTCCGACATACAGACCGCTTATGACAGCCTGATCCTTTCGCAGAAGACGGCCTATGATGCCAACCCGATACAGCTTGTAGAAGACGATTTGAGCGGCGCTACCATCGTCTATTATCCCAACGCCGATTTCATCCGCGTCAAACACATCCTGATCAAGATTGACGACACGGCCGCCGGCGAGATTGCCAACCTGCGCGACCAGGACAAGACCGACGAGGCCAACGCCAAGCGCGAAGAGGCGCTCAAGGCCATTGAGACCAAGGCCCAGGAAGCGCTGACCAAGGCCAAGGCCGCCAGCGGCAATCTGGAAGAGCTGAACAAGCTGACCACCGACCCCGGTCAGGACACCGGCATGGTAGACCGTGAGCCGGGTTATCCGACCTTCAAGGGCTATACCGGCGGCTACGTCACCGAGTTCCAGACCGCCGCCGAGGCGCTCACCGAAGTTGGCGTGCCCTCGGAACTGGTAGCCAGCGACTTCGGCTATCACATCATCTGGCTCACGCAGAAGTGCCCCCAGGGCAACGTGCCCCTGGCCGACGTAAAGACACAATATTCCAAGACCGTGCTCTCTGAAAAGCAGACCACCACCTGGGCGCAGACTGTGGACGGTTGGGTGACCGACACCAGTGCCAAGATCACGCGCTACATGAATCGCCTGTACAAGTAAAGCAAACCATTTCAGCCCGCCGAGCCAATGCCCGGCGGGCTTTTCATATCTTGCGACGTTGTGAAGATAATAAGGGAAGAATTCTCGCCTCATATATGTCGTCGTGCTAGCGTCAAAGCCATGCAAAAGAGGGGTTTCGCGCCATCGGGCGCGACCAAAGGGCTTTCCGGTCGCCCTTTGGAAACCTTCGGACCCCGTTGATTGAGTGAGTTGCCGTTATATGACTTGCGTAATGGCAGTATTATGTGCGAGAAGAAAAAAAAATCGCCGACGGCCGGTTCATCCGGCCTAGGCAACAAACGGCTGGAAAGAATTGAGCTCACAAACCCGCCCGCAGGCGAACCCAGGCAGCTTTGCGTTGCGAGCATGGGACGAAGGATATGTCGGCTGTTATCGGCGGGCAGCCAAACAAGACAGGAGAGCAAGGCAATCGCCGGCGATAAGCATCGACGGTGAACAGAGCAGGGCAGGGAAGCAATCCCCCGCCGAATGCCAATAGGTTCCAGCCCAACCCCTGCCAAATGGCGCATAAATCGGCTGGCTCAAAAGGATACTATTGACACAAGAGAAAGGAGGGAAAATCGTTTGAAAGCTACCGGTATCGTCAGACGAATAGATGAGCTTGGAAGGGTGGTTATTCCCAAGGAAATCCGCCGGACGCTTCGCATCCGTGAAGGCGACCCGCTGGAAATCTTCACCGATCGCGAAGGCGAGGTCATATTGAAGAAGTATTCGCCCATCGGGGAACTGGGCGAGTTTGCCAAGCAGTTCGCAGAAAGCCTCAACAAGTCCCTGGGCCATGTGGCATGCATCGCCGATAGAGACGCCATATTGGCAACGGCTGGCGCCACGCGCAAGGAATACATGGATAAGGCGCTCAACGAGGCTGTGGAGCAGCTCATGACTGAGCGCAAGAATCACCAATCCGAAGGCAAGAACGGCGTGATGATCCCCATCACCGCCGACGAGGAGGATGGCAGTGGCTACACCGGCCAGACCGTTGTGCCCATCATCTCCGAGGGAGAACCCATCGGCGCGGTGATCCTCATCAGCCGCGAGCCCGGCGCGCAGATGGGCGAGACCGAGATGAAGTCCGCCAAGACCGCCGCCAATTTCATGGGGAAGCAAATGGAACAGTAAAATCGGACGGGGGATTGCATCCCCCGCCGAGGCCACCCCCTGCTTTGTTCGCCTGCGATGCTGCATCGCAGGCGATTGTTCTGTTCTCGGGTCTCGTTTGCCTTGCGCCGATAACCGTCGCCGCGCGGCCTTTCACTTCCACTTCCTGTGCCGGCAAAGCATGGAACGGAAGATCGCCTGCGGGCAGGCCTTTGTTTTCGTTTCTTCCGATGCGTTGGTTTCCTCAGGCCGGATGAACCGGCCATCGGCAAAGTGTTTTGCATTACTTTGGGCTGTCATTCCGAGCGCAGCGAGGAATCCGGGTCGCTTGGGCGAGCAGCAACCGCAGGCTGCGGCCAGCCTCCTTGTTAAGTAACGTCGGCGTCCTTATTGCCGAACAGTCACCTCCGCTCTATGGTTGTAAGCCTCAATTTCTTTGGTATAATATAGCAATGGCCGCGGGCGAATGCGGCCCAAAATGAATGAGACGGTGTGGTATGTCCAAAAAGAGCTTTCTCAAGGGTGCCGCGGTACTGGCGTTAGCCGGCGTCCTCGTGCGCATCATCGGTGCGATCTACCGCATCCCGCTGACCAATTTCATCGGTGGGAAGGGTGTAGGGTATTATCAGTTCGCCTATCCCGTATTCAATCTGCTGTTGACGCTGTCCACAGCGGGCATTCCCGGCGCGATCTCCAAGATGGTGTCCGAGCGCCTGGTGCATGACGACGACGCCAACGCCCGGCGCGTGTTTTATAGCAGCCTGTTTCTGCTGACCGGTGTGGGGCTGGTCACCTCTACGGCGATGTGGCTGGGCAGCCCTTGGATCGCCCAGCTTATGGCAGGTCGTGGCGCCGAATACGCCCTGCCCAGCATGGTCGCCATCGCACCCAGCCTGTTGTTGGTTAGTGTGCTGACGGCGTTCCGTGGTTACTTCCAGGGCCAACAGCGCATGGCACCCACAGCAGTGTCGCAGGTGTTGGAGCAGATCATCAAGTTCGTGCCCGGCTTCCTGTTTGCCCTGCAGGGCTTCAACTATGGCGCAAGCTTGCCCGGCACGCAGGAGCAGAAGGATACCTTCGCTGCGATGTATGGCGCTGCTGGTGCTACTTGGGGCGTCACGCTAAGCGAAGCCGTAGCGCTGGCCTATCTTACGCTGATCTATTTCATCGACCGCGCCCGCGGCGGGCAGCGCAAGGGCGCTCTACGCAACGGCCGGCAGATAGCGCGGCCCGCGCGCCGCAAGGAGGGCTTCGGCAAGCTGAGCCGGGAGCTGACGATGCTGGCGCTGCCGATGATCGCTGGAGCGATCTTTCTGCCGCTGTCCAGCATGGCCGACGGCGCCATTGTGAGCCAGCGGCTCCAGGAACTGGGCTTCACCGAGTCGGACAGTACCACGCTATACGGCATCCTGACCGGCATGGTCAATGTGTTGGTTAACGTGCCCAGCGTGTTGAGCCTATCCTTGAGCACAAGCATGATACCGGCTATCGCCGAGAGCCGCGAGCGCGGAGACATGGCCGCTGTGGAGCGCAAGAGCCGCGTGGGTATGAAGATGGCAATGCTGGTGAGCATACCCAGCGCAGTGGGTCTGGCGGTGCTGGCGGAGCCCATACTGCGACTGCTGTTCCACGGCAAGGACATGACGGACGCACTCTATGTTATCGGCGGCGACCTGCTGATGGTGTCATCGATCAGTGTCATCTTCCTGTCCATCGTGC
>JAEZSC010000128.1 GCA_023422005.1 Bacillota bacterium
GCCCCAACGACAACGGGCTGACGGCGGCGTGCGTGGAGGCGGCCAAGACCGGCGTGGCGCAGGCCGGCTTTACCTTTGAAGCCTATAAGCTGACCGAGCTGGGCCTGCGGGCCTGCCAGCAGTGCGGAACCGGCTGGGGCCCGTGCCGCAACGAGAACGAGTGCATCCTGCTGGACGGCTTCGCAAAGGTTCATCATGCCGTGCGCCGAGCCCAGGGGCTCATCGTTGTGACGCCGGTCTACTGGGGCGAGATGGCCGAAAGCGCCAAGAACGTGCTGGACCGCATGCGCCGCTGCGAGACCATGACCCAGGATGGATCGCCGCTTTATGGTATGCCGATGCTGGCTGTGGCAGCCGCCGGCGGCTCGGGCAACGGCACGCTGAGCACGCTGGCGCAGATGGAGCGCTTCGCCCAGCACGTGGGGCTTCGCCTCGTGGACGCCATCCCTGCCAAGCGCATCAGCCGGGATTATCAACTGCAAGCCATTACCGATGGCGCGAAGGCGCTGTGCGAAATGGCTGAGCAGAAATAGGAGGGGCCATGGCTGCCAAGAGAACATATCTGGCCTTCGACCTGGGCGCCAGCTCCGGCCGCGCCATATTGGGCCGCTTCGACGGAGAGCGGTTGACGCTGGAGGAGCGCCACCGCTTTGCCAATGGCCCGCTTTCGCTCAACGGCCGCCTGTATTGGAACGCGCCGGGCCTGTTTCAGGCGCTGAAGGACGGCCTGGCCAAGTGCGCCGACGCCGCGCCTGACGCCTTGGGCATCGACACCTGGGGTGTGGATTATGGCATCGTGAGTCAGGCCAACGCCTTGGTCAGCCTGCCGGTGCATTACCGTGACAGCCGCACCGACGACATCATGGAGCTGGCCCATTCGCTGGTCGGGGAGGAGCGCATCTACGGTTCTACTGGCATCGCTCATCTGAAGTTCAACACGCTCTACCAGTTGCTGGCCGCCCGGCGCGCCGGCGAGCTGCCCGAGCGGGGTTCGCTGCTCTTTATGCCCGACCTGCTTGGCTGGATGCTGACAGGGGAGCGGGGCTGCGAGCATACGATCGCCTCCACCAGCCAGATGCTGGACGCCCGCACCGGCCAGTGGGACAAAACCCTGCTGGACGCGCTGGGTATCCCGGCGGACCTGCTGCTGCCGGTGACGCCGGCGGGCACGCCACGAGGTGCTTTGAGCGCCGAGGTGCAGGCCGAGTGCGGGTTGGGTGCGGTGCCCCTGGTGGCTGTGGCCGGCCACGACACGGCTTCGGCCGTGGCAGCGGTGCCGGCGCAATCGTCCTCCTATGCTTACATCAGCAGCGGCACGTGGTCGCTCATGGGTATTCTGAGCCCCAAACCGCTGATCAGCTCCCGCAGCCAGGCGCTCAACTTCACCAACGAGGGCGGCGCCGACGGCGGTTACCGGGTGCTCAAAAACATCATGGGCCTGTGGATCATACAGGAATGCCTGCGCCACTGGAAGGCAGAGCAGCCTAGCCTGAACTTCGTGGAGCTGGTGCGATTGGCCGAGGAGCAGCCTGCGCTGGCGCGCTTCATAGAACCCGACGACGAGCTTTTCTTCCCGCCGGGTGATATGCCCGCGCGCATCGCGCAATACTGCTCACAGACCGGCCAGAGCGCGCCGCAGGGCATCGGCCAGACCGTGCGCTGCGTGCTGGAATCGTTGGCGCTGAAATACCGCTGGGGCATGAACGGCATTGCGGCGCTGAGCGGCCGGCGGCCGGACCGGCTGCACATCGTGGGCGGCGGCTGCCAGAACCGCATGCTCAACCGCTTCACAGCGTCGGCGCTGAACATGCCGGTTGTGTGCGGACCGGTGGAGGCCACCGCCATCGGCAACCTGCTGGTGCAGGCCAAGGCTTTGGGCGATTTGGGCAGCTTCGACGACATCCGCGCCGTGGTGCGCGCAAGCTTCGATCTGGAAGAAGTGCTGCCGCAGGACGCCTCCGCGTGGGACGACGCCTATGGGCGCTTCCTGACTGTGACCGGACTGCGCGACGCATGAGCGACGCAAAGCCAGGATTGTTCACCTTTGAGGGCGCGCCCCCGCAGGATGTGCGCTCTCTGGCCTTCATCGGCGATGCCGTGTGCCACCTGTATGCCCGGCAGCGCCTGTGCACCGCCGGCGCCAGCAAGGGCCTTACGCCCAGGGCGGTAGCCTTCGCCAGCGCCGCCGGGCAGGCCCGGGCCTCCGAGCGTATCACCACGCTGCTCAGTGAGGACGAGGCCGACGTTCTGCGACGGGGCCGCAACGCCAAGTGCGGCACTGTGCCCCGAGGCTGTGACCCGCTGGATTACCGCAAGGCCACGGGCTTTGAGGCGCTGATGGGCTGGCTGTATCTGAAAGGCCGCGCCGCGCGCCTGCAGGAGTTGTTGGACGCGGCCTTCGCACCGGAGCCTGGTGCAAAAACTACGGAAACGAGTGACCAATGATGCAAGAGAACACCCCGGAAACCAATTTGCTGGAAGGCAAGAACGCCGTGTGGGAAGCCCTCAAGGCCGAGAGGCCCATCGAGAAGATACTGCTTTCCAAGACTATAAACCAGGAATCGGTGCGCGGCATCACGGGCTTGGCCCGCGGCCGCAACATCAAAATCGAGTGGGCGCCCAAGGAGAAGCTGGACACATTGAGCACGACCGGCCGCCATCAGGGCGTGCTGGCTGTGTGCGCCGCCCACACCTATGCCGATCTGGACGAGGTGCTGGACGGCCTTAAGGACAGCGCCTATCCTCCGCTGATCGTGTTGCTGGATGAGATACAAGACCCCCACAACCTGGGCGCGATCATCCGCACCGCTGAGTGCGCCGGCGCACAGGCTGTGGTCATCCCCCAGCACAACAGCGCCGGGCTTACGCCGGCGGCGGGCCGCGCGTCAGCCGGGGCAATCGAGCATGTGCCCGTGTGCCGCGTGCCCAACCTGGCCGCCGCCATAGAGCGCCTCAAGGAGCGTGGCTTGTGGGTTGTGGGCGGTGACATGGACGGTAAGCCCGTGTACGAAATCGACCTGACCGGCCCCATCGCGCTGGTCATCGGTTCCGAGGAGCACGGCATCCGCCGCCTGGTGCGCGAGAAGTGCGACCATGTGGCCAGCCTGCCCATGTTGGGCAAGCTCAACAGCCTGAACGCATCAGTAGCCGCCGGCGTGCTGCTGTATGAGGCCGTGCGCCAGAGGGGGAAGCGCTGATGCAGTGCGGATGCCCACAATGCGGCGCTCTGATGGCCCAGGTGGACAAAGGTCTGGACAGCGCCTGCCGGTGCCCCTGGTGCGCCCACGAATGCCGCGCCTGTATGGGGCGGGAGCGCGGGGCGGACAAGGTGCTGCGCCGCGGCATGAGCGCCGACGAATGGGAGCTGCTGCTGGACCGCCGCAGCCGCGAGGACGAGGAAAATAAAGAGTTTTCCCCAATTGTTTTTCCCATACATCTGGCATAAAATCGTTGTGACATATTCAAAACTTCAGGAGGATCCGTATGAAGATCACCTTTATGGGTGCAGGCTCCACGGTTTTCGCCAAGAACGTGCTGGGCGACACGATGCTGACCCCGGCGCTGGCCGACAGCCACATCGCCCTGTTCGACATCGACCCGGTACGCTTGGACGATTCGCTGCGCATGCTGCAGAACATCAACCGCAACCACGGCGGCAAGGCCGAGGTCGTGGCCTATCATGACCGCAAGGAGGCGCTGCGCGGCGCCAACTTTGTCATCAACGCCATTCAGGTGGGCGGCTATGACCCCTGCACGATCACCGACTTCGAGGTGCCCAAGAAGTATGGCCTGCGCCAGACCATCGCCGACACATTGGGCATCGGCGGCATCTTCCGCGCCCTGCGTACGATCCCCGTGATGATGGACTTCGCCCAGGACATGCACGACGAATGCCCCAACGCGTGGTTCCTCAACTATTCCAACCCCATGGCCATGCTGACCGGCGCCATGCTGCGTGGCACGCCCATCAAGACCGTGGGCCTGTGCCACAGCGTGCAGGGCTGCACAGAAGGCCTGCTGCGGGGCCTGGACATGGACTATGACGATCAGGTGCAATGGAAGATCGCCGGCATCAACCACATGGCATGGCTGCTGGAGGTTACCCGCGACGGCGTGGACCTGTACCCCGAGATCAAGCGCCGGGCTGCCGCCCGTACCGATCGCCACCACGACATGGTGCGCTATGAGATCATGAAGCAGTTTGGCTTCTATGTGACCGAATCCAGCGAACACAACGCCGAGTACATGCCCTATTTCATCAAGAACCGCTATCCCGAGCTCATCGAGCGTTTCAACATCCCGCTGGACGAGTACCCCCGCCGCTGTATCAACCAGATCGAGGGCTGGAAGAGCATGCGCGACCAGCTGGTAAACGACACGACGCTGGAGCACGAGCGCACCCACGAATACGCCAGCTACATCATGGAGGCCATGGTCACCAACAAGCCCTACAAGATCGGCGGCAACGTGCTCAACCATGGCAGCATCCCCAATCTGCCGGCCAAGGCCTGCGTGGAGGTGCCCTGCCTGGTGGATGCCAGCGGTGTTACGCCGACCTTCGTGGGCGACCTGCCCGAGCAGTTGGCGGCGCTCAACCGTACCAACATCAACGTGCAGCTGCTGACCATCGAGGCGGCGCTCACCCGCAAGCGCGATGCCATCTACCACGCCGCCATGCTGGACCCCCACACCGCGGCGGAGCTGTCCATCGACGACATCCGCAGCCTGTGTGACGATCTGATCGAGGCCCACGGCGATTGGCTGCCCAAGTATAACTGATTTCTAAAGCAAAAGAGCCAGCCGTTTGATGGAAATCGGCTGGCTCTTGGTCTTTCCCTATCCAAAGAAAGGTGAGAACTCCGTTATGACCGGAGACTGCAGAGCGGACATCATTGGGTTGGCGCGGCAGCTGTATGAGAAGACTTCCAGCGGTCTGGTCCGGCATAAGCTGATTCACAGCGGCATGTACCAGGCATCGGACCGGGAGAGGGAAGAGGCGCTTCAACGCGCGCTGGAGAGCAAGTGGGTCAAGGAGCTGCAGGCGGAGCAGCGTGCCGACGGCAGCTGGGGCAGGTTCCACACGCAGGATTCCAAGACCCAGCAGAAGTGTGAAACCACAGAGCGGGCCGCGTGGCGCGTACGCTCTCTTGGCATCGGGCGCGGCACGGCCATCGTGGATACCCTCTGCGCCTACATGGAAACCTTGCTGAATGATCTGTCGCTATGGCCCGACGCATGGGAAAAGAACAAACCCTTCCGACCGGCGGTGCCACTGTTCATCGCGTCCAAGCTGTCCATCTTTGGCTCGGAAGACCAGCAGTTTCAGGCGATTCGAGACCAGTGGATCTCCATTCTGAACGCCGGGTTCTCACAAGGGATCTATTCACGAGAGAGCGTCGACGCCAGAGCCACGGAGCTCCTGGGCATTGAGATTCAGAAGACCTACATTGCTTTAAATGGGATCAACAACCTTCTGCTGTTATCCAACCACGCCGATCGGATTGCCGGCGATGTTCAGCGGGCTTATCTGAAATGGCTGCATGAGTTGGGTGATTCGATTCAATATACCTCTGTCAGCCTGAGCCTGCAGCCGGAAGCGCTGGTCGGCACCGCCCGCATGCAGGATTATCTGTGGGTGCTGGGGATGGTTTCCAGACTGCACGGGTTCCGTGAGGAGTTTGCCGCGGAACTGGAATGGCTGCGCAGCCGGCAAGGTGGCGACGGCCTCTGGGACTTTGGCTCCAAGCTCACCGGGTTTAGGCTGTCTGATAACTGGCGAAAGGACATCGACCGTAAGATCGACCAGACTTTGCATGTGCTGACCATATTCCAGAATGCCATGCGCTAGCTCTGCTTTTCCCCCATCAACCTCTCAAACTCCCCCGCGTCAAAGGGCACCCGCCGGCCGGTGCAGGCCTTGCGGTTGCACAGGCGGCACTCCTGATAGTCATCCTCGCTCTGGAAGGCCAGGCCGCTCAGGGTCTTGGTGGGCAGCATCAGGCAGCTGTCGGTCAGTTGCACGCCGATCAAGGCCTCCACATCGCCGATCAACGCGAATAGTTTCGGCTGTTCGCTCAGCGGCCAATCGGGCAGGGAACCGGGATTCATCACCGAGAACTGCCCCAGGCCCACAACCTCGGTCAGGTGGCGGTTCAGATAATCGTTGGCCTGGGCCAGCATCAGCTCCTTGATCGTGTCCAGCCACCACACCTGCACCATGTCGTCCAGCCCGCGGCCGAAGTCGTCGATCTCGGTGCCGCAGGTTACCACGTAGGGGAAGGCACGGTGCACATTTGCCAGGTTGCGGGGCATCAGGCGGCTCTCCAGCGGGATGTCGTCCAGCTCCAGAAAGTCGTCGCCGCGACCGGTCACCAACGCCGTGGCGTAGACAGCCTTGGGCCGGGCCACGGCCAGCGCCTGCTGCAGCAGCTGCTCCAGGTCCTCATAAGCGGCGGTACCCGGCCGCACGCGCACGGCGGTGGCGGCATCCGCCGCACTGAGTGAAAGAGGAATGCGATCCAGAACGACAGCTTCCATGGCAGAGTCCCTTTCCAAGAACATCTCATAGGATGGATTTGGCCGAGTATTCAGCAGACCCTATAATAACGCGCCAGCCGCCGCCATGCAATGCCCGCCGCCGGCTACGGCAGCATCGGCGTCATTGGCGCAAAAATGGGCAAGAATACTTTGAAGGCAGCCGTCGCGTAAATGCGCCTGTATCGGTGTGGTTGCGGTAGAAGGGAACTTCTGCTAAAATGACCGTGGATTTTGTTGTTTGAAAGCGATACACAGATAAAGGAGCAGCTCTTGAGAAAGCTCGGTTTATATCTTTTGGCGTTGGCACTGCTACTGAGCACAGCCGGTTGCAAGCAGGACAGAGGCTGGGTGCTGGACAATCCGGATAAGAATCCCGTCGTCACGATCACCATGGACGACGGCGAGCAGATCAACCTGATGCTGTATCCCGGCAAGGCGCCCAACACCGTCAACAACTTCATCTCGCTGGTGCAGCAGAAGTTCTACGACGGTCTGACCTTCCACCGCGTCATCGACGGTTTCATGATACAGGGCGGCGACCCTGAGGGCGACGGACGCGGCGGCCCGGGTTATATGATTGCGGGCGAGTTTTCGGGCAACGGCTTTGAGAGCAACGATCTCAAGCACACCAAGGGTATCCTCTCCATGGCCCGTTCAGAGGTTATGGATTCGGCGGGTTCCCAGTTCTTCATCATGACGGGGGACGCGCCCCATCTGGACGGCAAATACGCAGCCTTCGGACAGGTTATGGACCAGAAGAGCCTGGACGAGGTGCTCAAGCTCTCCAAGCTGCCAACCGAGGGCACACCCACCGACAAGCCCAACAAACCGCCGGTCATGAAGACCGTCACCGTGAACACCTATGGCAAAAAATACGACGAACCGCAGAAAGCAGGAAAAACCGTGAGCAGCAAACATACCAAGAGTCCCATCGTGACCTTCACCATGGATGACGGCAGCGTCATCAAGGCCGAGCTCTATCCGGACAAGGCGCCCAACACCGTGGATAACTTCGTAAGCCTGGTGCAGAAGGGCTTCTACAACGGGGTAATTTTCCACCGCATCATCCCCGGCTTCGTGCTGCAGGGGGGCGACCCCAAGGGCACCGGCATGGGCGGCCCCGGTTACAGCATCAAGGGCGAGTTTTCCGCCAACGGCTTTGCCCAGAACGACATCAAGCACACCGTGGGTGTGCTCTCCATGGCCCGGGCTCAGTCCATGGACTCGGCGGGGTCCCAGTTCTTCATCATGGTGGGTGACGCCTCTTCGCTGGACGGCAAGTATGCCGCCTTTGGCAAAGTGACCGATGAGGACAGCCTGGCCGTGTGCATGCGCCTGGCCAAGACGCCCACCGGCGCCGGCGACCGCCCGACGACGCCCCCCGTCATCAAAACCGTCACCGTGGACACCTTCGGGGAGACCTACGAAGCCCCGCAGACATTGAAGTAACCCTGTCTATCCCCAACGCGGCCGGCGGCATACGCGTCGGCCGCGTTGAGTGCGTCCATATATTGCACGCCCCTCAGGAGGAAAATCAAGCCCCATGCTCGAGCACATCCATTCGCCCGCCGACTTGAAAACGCTGAGCCACGACCAGATGGAAGAACTGGCGCAGGACCTGCGCGTACGCATCACCGCCGTGGTCAGCCGCAACGGCGGGCATCTGGCGTCCAACCTGGGCACGGTGGAGGCCACCATTGCCCTGCACCGCGTGTTCGATAGCCCCACGGACCGCATTATCTGGGATGTGGGCCACCAAAGCTATGCCCACAAGCTGCTGACCGGCAGGGACGCCGAATTCGACACGCTGCGCCGGTTCGGCGGCACGAGCGGCTTCCCCAAGCGCGCCGAGAGCCCCCATGACGTGTTCGAGACCGGCCACAGCAGCACTTCCATATCGGCGGCGCTGGGCATGGCCCGAGCCCGTGACCTGCACGGGGAGGATCACCACGTCGTTGCCTTCATTGGTGACGGGTCGCTAACCGGCGGGATGGCCTACGAGGCCATCAACGACGTCGGCCATTCCGGCACGCGGCTGATCGTCGTCATCAATGATAACGAGATGTCCATCGCCCGCAACGTCGGTGCGATTTCTCAGATTTTAACCCGCATTCGCTCCAAGAGGCAGTATCGAGCGTTCAAGAGCTTCGTCAAGCGCACGCTCAGCCACGTACCGTTGGTGGGTAAGCCTGTCACACGGCTGCTGGAGCGCGTCAAGAACAGCCTGAAGTATTTCTTTGTACGAGGCATCTTCTTTGAGGAGCTGGGCCTGACCTATCTGGGCCCTGTGGATGGCCACGACTTGGGCGCGATGATCGCCGCGCTCAAGCACGCCAAGTGCATGTGCGGCCCGGTGGTTGTACACATCAGCACCCGCAAAGGCAAGGGGCATCAGCAGGCCGAGCAGCACCCGGAGCGTTACCACAGCATGCCTGAAGACGCCTGCTCCGCGACCACCGCCAGCAAGTACGCCCGTATCCTTGGCGCGGAGGTGACCAGGCTGGCCGGTGAGGATGGCCGCATTGTGGCCATCACGGCGGCGATGACCGAGGGCTGCGGCCTGGAATGCTTCCGCGACCGTTTCCCTCAGCGCTTCTTCGATGTGGGCATTGCCGAGCAGCATGCCGTGACGATGGCCGCCGGCATGGCTGCCGAAGGCCTGCGGCCTGTGTTTGCCGTATATTCCACGTTTCTGCAGCGGGCCTATGACCAGATCTTGCACGATGTGTGCCTACAGCGCCTGCCTGTGGTGCTGGCGGTCAGCCACAGCGGCCTGGTGGGGGAGGATGGCGAGACCCACCAGGGTATTTTTGGCCTGAGCTTCCTGCTGCACATCCCCAATCTGCGGGTGTTTTACCCGGCAGACGGCGCGCAGTTGGCATCCATGCTGCGCCTGGCATTGTCGTTGGAAGGCCCGACGGCCATACTGTACCCTAAGGGCGCTCCCAAGCGCACGCTGAATGCGCCGACGCCGGCGGGCAACCGCTGGCAGATGCTGCGGCGCACCGACGCAGCGGCCGCCGTGCTGCTGGCCGTGGGTGAGCGCATGGTGGCGCTGGCACAGGAAGCGGCGCAGCTGGCCGCGGTAGGTGGCATGGCTGTGGACGTCGTCAACTGCTGTTTTGTAAAGCCCTTGGATGAGGATTTCCTGCAACACAATCTGCATCGCTACGGCATAGCCATGACTTTGGAGGAAAACCAGCTGGCCGGCGGGTTTGGCTCGTATGTGCTGAGCCGTCTGAGCGAACAGGGCTGGCTCAACGGCACCCGTATGGTCAGCTTCGGCTTTGACGACCGCTTTATCCCCCATGGCTCAGTGGGGGAGCTGCTGGAAACGGAGGGCTTCACAGCCCGGCGCGTGGCAGACCGCCTGCTGGCCGAGGCGGCGAAACGATGAAAAGGCTGGACATCGTGCTGCACGAACGTGGATTGGCCGAGAGCCGCGAGCAGGCCCGCCGCATGGTGATGGCCGGCGCGGTGCTGGTAAACGGCCAGAAGGCCCTAAAGCCTTCGCAGCCTACCCGTGATGAAGACGCGCTGGACATCCTGCGGGAGTCGCCCTATGTGAGCCGCGGCGGCTTCAAGCTGGAAAAGGCGCTGCGGGAATTCCGCATCGACCCGGCGGGCCGCGTAGCCGCCGATATCGGGGCCTCCACCGGCGGCTTCACCGATTGCATGCTTCAGGCCGGCGCCGTCAAGGTGTATGCCGTGGACGTGGGCTATGGCCAGCTGCACCAGAAGCTGCGTGACGACCCCCGCGTTGTCGTGATGGAACGCACCAATGCCCGTTATCTGACGACGGAGGCCTTCGCCGAGCCGCCGGCCATGGCCACCATCGACGTGGCTTTCATCTCGCTCAGGCTGATCCTGCCGCCGCTGCTCGCATGCGTGGCTCCGGGTGCTGACATTGTGGCGCTGGTAAAGCCCCAGTTTGAGGCCGAAGCCCGCCACCTGAAAAAGGGCGTCGTGCGCGACGCCGCGGTGCACGAGCAGGTGCTGCGGGATATGCTTTCCTGGCTGCGCACTCAGCCCGCCTCCGTGCGGGGCCTTTCCTTTTCGCCGATCACCGGACCCAAGGGCAACATCGAATTCCTTCTGCACCTGAGCGCAGGCGAGGCTCCGTGGGACCAGCCGGACTTCGCCGCAGTGGTGCGCCGCGCCCATGAGGAAGTCAAGCACAACCCGCTTTCCGATGGGTGAAGGTTGACCGCTGTTGCCTGATCAGGGGATAACGCCTATCTGGTATTCGTCCTCATAGATGATTCGCCCTGGCGCTTCCGATTTCGTCTCCACCAGCTCCACGCCATACTTGCGCAGAATATCCGTGTAAAAGCTCAGACGGCCAGCCATCTCGCGGGCCGTCTCGCTATCCTTGAACCATGTTACCGCGCCTTCGGGGTTGCCGTTGGCATAGAATGGCGGAATGGGCAGCACGTCTTCAAAGTATCGGCGCTGGCGCCAATACTCCTGCGCCTCTTCTTCTGATAACACACCTTTTTACAGCAGGTGCCACACCGCCACAAACAGTCCCACATGCTGTCCCGTCTTCGGGCTTGTGTAGTTCACATGATAACGGTAGTACACGTCAGCAACTCCCGCTTTCCGTCCGGTTTCGAAACAGCATACCCTGCCCAAGAGAGCGGCGCAAGCGCCGGTTTCATGTTTCCGTACTGGGCTTGTCATATTCGCGGGTTCATTGCCGTATGTATATCTCGAAAGGATGGTCATACCATGTACCGCTACAGGATGGGCAAAGGCATAGGCGGGATGGGTGTCCTGCTGATTATCGCCGCATTTGTGCTATGCATCATAGGCATCTATCAGCTGACCAAGCCGACAGACACCGCGACGCAGTCCACCGACAGCGCCGACACGCCGACC
>JAEZSC010000131.1 GCA_023422005.1 Bacillota bacterium
GGATGTGGCGGTGGACCGCGCGGCAGACTCCCTGCCGATGGACAGCACGAGGGAGTTCACGCTGCGCGAGCAATTGGATTCCATCGAGGAGAAACTTTCTCGGGAAAGCGATGAGTCGGATCGGTAAAAGATTTCGCAGGTTTTTCCGGCGCTCCAGCGCCACGGCGAGGGGCCATGGCCCCGGCGCCGCCCGCGCCATGGCGGCCGATCCGGAATACTGTGAGTACGCCCGATACCTTTATAGCCCGCGGCGCATGATCATGAGCAACTTCGTGGCCGGCCTCGCGCGGGGCGTGGGCATGGCGCTGGGGTTTTCGCTGCTGGGCGCGGTGATCGTCTATCTGCTGCGAGATTTGGCCAGCCGCAACCTGCCGGTCATCGGAGACTTCATCGCCCAGATCATCGCTGTTGTGGAGGCCCGTAAGTAGCGGCCTGCCCTCTGGATACCCATCGTACAACGAACTGAGAAAATCAAGTGGCTAGATGGCTTGCGGCATGTGAGCCATCTTTCCATAGGCGCCGAAACGCCGGCTGTTAAAAGGAGCGCTCATGAGCACTTCATCCAACCGTACGTTCTTTAAAAGGCTGCGCGCCAACGGCAACGCCTTTGGTATGCTGATAACCGAGCCTATGTTCGGCATCCCCTTCAACCTGTACACGCCGTATTTTTCGCTGTATATGGCGCAGCTGGGCTGTTCGCCCAAGCAAATTGGGCTGCTGACCTCGGTAGGCATCCTCGGGCAGTTCTTCTTCACGCTGATCGCCTCGCCGATCATCGACCGCTTCGGGCGCAGGTACACGACGCTGGTTATGGACGTCTTAAGCTGGTCGGTGGCGGTACTGTTATGGCTGTTCGCCCAAAGCTTCGTTTGGTTCCTGGTGGCTGCCATCGTACAGGCCGCCAACCGCATCGTCTTCGTGTCCTGGACCTGCCTGATGGTGGAGGACACCGAGAAGGATCTGCTGGTGCCCATCTTTTCATGGATCACCGTGGCGGGGCTGCTCAGCGGCTTTTTTTCACCGGTGGCGGCGGTCTTCGTCGCCAAGTATCAGGTGGTCCCCACGATGCGGGTGCTGTTCGCCATCTCCTTTGTGCTGTTCACGGCGATGTTCTTCATCCGCAATGCGCTGGTCAAAGAGACCTCTGTGGGCCGCGCGCGCATGGAGCTCAGCCGCAGGGAGCCGGTGTTCCGGCAGTTCCACGGTCTGTGGCTCACGGTGGGCGAGGTGTGGCGGAACCCCGGCACCCGCTTCATGTTCATATTGACGGCGGTCTACAACATGGCCATCACCGTGCGCGCGCCGTTTTTCGCGTTGCTGCTGAGCGACGCCTTCGGCTTTGCAGACAGCGCCGTGGGGTATTTTGCCATGGGCACGTCGGTCATCATGCTGGCCGTTTATCTGTTCGTGCAGCCCAGGCTCACCAACATACTGCCCAAGCTGCCGCTGTCCGTGGGCATGGTTTTGCTGGTTGCTGGGTCGATGGTTCTGGTGCCGGTGTTCCCCGGCAGGTCCATGGCGCTGGCCATGGTGCTGCTCAGCGTGGTGCTCACGTCGGTGGGCTCCGCCGTGGCTCAGCCCTTCATCGACGGCCTGGGCCATGGCAGCATGAACAACGACAACCGCTCCCACATGACCAGCATACTCTACATGATGACGCTATTGGCCAGCGCGATCTTCGGCTTTCTGGGCGGCGTGTGGTACGAGAAGTCCGCCGCGCTGCCCTTCCTGGCGGCGGCGGCGCTCTACGGGGTGTGCGTGGTGCTGCTGGCCGTGCATTTCCGGCGCAGGCCCGCGCAGGAAGCCGCTGTCTCAAACTGATACCCGTGAACATATGAGGCCGAGGGAAGCAACCCCTCGGCCTTATTTTTGCTTGCACGGTAGTCTGTAAACGGGATGTATCCGCTGCAGCATGGCGCGGACCGAACAGCGCCCGCGCCGCCGCCATGTGCTCATGCACGAGTGGCGGGTTTTGGTCGCGCAGCAGAATCGGGAAGAGCTGCCAGAGCTCCTCCGGAGTCATCTCCATGAGGGGCTTGGGCATAACAACCTCCTGCTTACAACTTGTGGCTGACGCCCCACGGCCATGGCCGCGGCGAGGCCTGGTGAGGCGATGGGCGAATAGATGCCGCGTAGTGATAGGCCGTGCGCAGGTTTTCCGGGGGCACCTCCACGCCGGTCACGTTGCTGGTGAATAGGAACATGCCCTGCCCGCCGCCGGTGGCGTCCACAAGATAGTCCACCTCGGCGCGTACATCGTCGGGTGTGCCAAAGGGCAGCGTCCGCGTTACGCTCATACCTGCGAAGAACAGCAGACGTTCGCCCTTGGCGCTGCGCAGGCGGAAGAGCTCAAACAAGTCCACACCCAGCTCATACTGAAAGCCTTGGAAGCCGGAAAAACCGAGATCCAGATAGTCCTGCAGCACCGGGCGCACGTCGCCGTCGCAATGGTGGATGAAGCGCACACCGATGTCCAGCAGCGGCTCCATGATCATGCGCACCGTGGGGAAGTAATGCTTGCGCAGGAAGGCCGGAGCCACCATGGGGCCGCTGTTGTTGCACACGTCCTCACCGCAGAACATCAGCTTCACCAGGTCCAGCTCGCGGTACAGCCCGGCCAATATGTGGGCGCGCTGCCGGCTGATCAGGCTCTTGGCGTACCACAGCCGCTCCACGGCCTCGGGGTAAAGCGCGCATGCCATCAGAAAGGCGTGATAACCGTATTCACTGTACAGTGGGAAGTGACCGCCGATCTCCCAGAAATTGGGGATGGGCACGATGCCCTGCCAGTGGGTGGCTACCGTGTCAAAATATGCGCGGAAGTGGGCTTCCTCGGCGGCGGCATCGAAGCCGCGCAGGATGCCCTCGTCGCTGCCGGGGATACGGTCAGCGGCCTGAAGCAGTGCCTCGGGTTCCACGTTCGGGTGGTCTGCCTCGGAGATGTGTCCACTGCGGATATCCTCCAGCCGCCGGGGAATCACCGGCGCGATCATTGCGTCCACGCACAACGCCCGGTTGGCGGCCACCACGCCGCCCAACGGGTTAGCCAGATACTGTTCCGGTGTGATGCCCGCCAGATCGGCCATGTTGCGCACGCCGTTCATCCACCCGCCAATGGTCGCGATGCGGTCCACGGGCTCTCCGGCGATGGTGCGCAGGATGCGCTCTTTGGGGGCAAGAGAGGTTGTGTTCATTGCTGCTCCTTTGCTGTGATATAGCCGGTTATACAAGCTTAGGCAATATGTAATTTTATTATAGTTACAAATTCTGACTTTACAAGTGAGCGTATGCAGGCATGGACGCAGTATAATGTTTTTATAGAACGGGTCCTTAAGCATCTTTCCTTGACCGCCGCGCTCATCTGTTGAACGAAAGGATGTACCGCTGTCATGAAAACGAGCAAACAGCTGATCAAAAGCATCATCGAGCATGATCATCCTCACCGAATCGGGCATTCGTTCTCCCAAAAGTCCGACGACTTTCTCCACATTGGTGCGGTCCGGTTTGTGAGCAGTCCCGATCAGGAACGGCTCAGCGGCTGGGGCAGGCACCAGGAACTGCTCGCTCAGGTGCCGGGATTCCGCGGGGATGTCAGGCGCGATCCATTCGGCAACATCTACGGCCGGCTGGAGGGCAAGTCCAAGGGCGAGTGCGTCCGCGGCGCGCTGCAGGACGGGTGGAAGCTGTTGGACGGGTATGAGCTGCCGCAAATAGACATGAGCCATTATGACGATTTGATGCAAAGGAAGCTCAAGGAAGAGGACAAGTTCGTGACCGCCGGCTTTCCCCTGGCTGTGTTCTCCAACCTGAGGGACGCGCGGCTCATGGGCAACGCGCTGGTGGACACGCTGGCGGAGCCGGAAAACGTGGAGGCCTTCCTGCACAAAATCCGCGAGCGGAGCTTTCAGATCATCGAAGGGCTGGGCAGGGCCGGCTGCGACGCGATCATGATGGCCGATGACTGGGGCACGCAGGACAGGACATTTATTAGCCCCGCCTCTTTCCGGGAGGTGTTCAAACCGACGTACAGGATGATCGCCGACGCCGTGCATCGCAGCGGTATGAAGTTCATCCTGCATTCCTGCGGTTATATTTACGCGTTTATAGAAGACCTGATCGACGCGGGAATCGACGTGTTCCAGTTCGACCAGATCGAGCTCTACGGCACGGAGCGGCTGGCCCGGGAATTCGGAAGCAGGGCCACGTTCTTTTCTCCCGTGGACATTCAAAAGGTGCTGCCCACCGGCGACCGGGCGTACATCGAAAAGACCGCGCTGGAGATGGTCAACAACTTCAAGGCCATATGCAAGGGCTCGCTGATCGTCAAGGATTATCCGTCCTATGGCGACATCGATGTGCAGGAGGAATGGGCGGATTGGGCGCGGGAGGTTGTGCTTCAGAACAGTGAAATATAGATCAACGGCCTCTGGAGGTAAAGCCCTGGCTGCCCAGCCGCCGGCCCAGGGTCCAGTAGCTGCTGGTCAGATAAACGAGGATATCCAGCTTCTCAAAATCGATGTTCCCGTCTTTATCCAGCTTGTCCTCGTCGGCGTGCACCGCCACGACCTCGCCCAGGAATAAGTCATGGTCTCCCACAGTCTGCACGCTTAAAAGCTTGCATTCCAGATTGACAGGGCATTCCTGGATCAGTGGCGGCCGGACATGGGTTGCCGGCATCGGGGTCAGGCCGAACGCCGCAAACTTATCAAAGCCATCCCGGCCGGAAACACTGCCGCACCGGTCCACCTTTTCCACGATGTCGGCGGTGGTCAGGTTGATTACGAATTCGCCGGTCTTGCGGATGAGCCCGTTGCTGTAGGTTGCCGGGCGGATGGCCACCCCCATGATCAGCGGCTTGCGGATGCTGATGTTAAAGATTTCGCCCAGCGTAAGGACGTTGGGCTTGCCGTTCTCGTCCGCCGACGTAATCAAACCGGCCGGCGAGGGGTTCACCGGGCGGAATACCTGTTCGATCTGTTTTTTCATGTGGGGTACCTCGTGTTTGTAGCGTTATGTACTCATCTCAATGCTATCCCAGTCGCTATCGCGGTTATACAACCATTCTAGCGCCTTGCGACGTTCAAAGACGATGCCTTCGCGTTCGATATCAGGGCGGCCATTTATGCGCTCATCGACAAAGTGCCAATGCAGACGGTAATAACAGTCGAGCATTTCGGCAATTTCTACCTCTGAACGGAGAGATGAGGTTTTTTCCACATCGGAATCGATACCACCGTCAGGAAGATCCGGGAGCATCGGATAGACCACTTCACCTTGGGCCATTTCATTCTGGTCCAGGTTGTCAACAAGCCCTAATGCCCAAAGGAAAGCGTAGATATTCTCGATATACCATGTGAGACCGGCGCACTTTTCGTGAGAAAGTTCCTGCTGAAAAAGTGCCATCTCTTCACTTGAGAGAAAATCGGTGAGACCGTTTCTTTCGAGGTAATCCTTCACGGCGTCTGGAGGTGCGCCGTACCCAATTTGGCAGAGTGGGTGCATGGCGAAGACGCGCCCCTTCACATCATCGATGGATCTCATATTCGGTTCTTCAATCAGCGGTAAATCCTCGAGTACCCGATAGCCATTTTTCTTTAAAAGTTTACCGTTTTCTTTTCTAATTGCCAAAAGATCATCACGTTTCATACCAGTCACCTCCCTGGAACCACTCACACTTATATGATGAATATAAATCACGATTGTGTAGAAATCAATATGGAGGCTTAGATGTTTAAGAATGAGTTAAATACTGAAACACTCCACTTGCCCACAGGACAAATTTCATTGAAAAAGCTCAACGCATCGCGTTGAGCTTTTTCTGGCGGAGAAGGCGAGATTTGAACTCGCGCGCCGGTTTCCCGACCTACACCCTTAGCAGGGGCGCCTCTTGGGCCACTTGAGT
>JAEZSC010000135.1 GCA_023422005.1 Bacillota bacterium
AACACCATGGCGATGTCACGATCCTTGGGGGCCACATCGTTCATCAGCTTGTCGCCAATGTAGAGCTCGCCATCGGAGATTTCCTCAAGACCGGCCACCATGCGCAGCGTCGTGGTCTTGCCGCAACCGGAAGGACCAACCAGCACGATGAATTCCTTGTCCTCGATATCAAGATTGAAATCGCTGACTGCCTGTACGCCACCTGCATAGATTTTGTAGACGTTCTTCAGGGAAACGTTTGCCATGCTTTTACCTCCTTAAGACCGGGTGCAATGGCGAGCACGCACGGCCAATCCTGTATATGATCATTATAATTAACAAACCGGTAAAATGCCATGTGGGACATGCACAAATTTTGAGCATATAAAACTATACGCTATGCACAATATGAATGTACATGCAGGGCAGATTCAACAAATCAGCGCCCTGCGATGTACAACAGAATTTCGTTAGGATGGTCGCCGGCGACCCGCAATAGGTGCAGTTGAATTCCAACTGTTTACGTCAATTATACAGCAGATGGTATCCGGTTGATAGGTAAAATACTATGATTAGTTGTAAGATTTCTGTAAAGACTTCCAGAATACGGAAAGGCGCTGTTTAATTCCTCAACGCGTCGATCGGCTTCATTTTTGCCGCCCGGGAGGCCGGCGCCACGCCAAAGAGCAGGCCCACCGCCGCCGAGAAACCCACGCCGATCAGCGGTGCGTAGGCCGGCATGATAAAGGGTACGCTGGCCAGGGCGCTGGCCCCCAGCGCCAGCAGCACGCCGCACAACAGCCCCAGCGCTCCGCCGCACAGCGCCAGAATCACCGCCTCCAGCATGAAATGCAGCAGGATCTGGTTGTGGCGGGCGCCCAGCGCTTTGCGTATGCCAATCTCGCGTACCCGTTCGTTGACTGACATGAACATCATATTCATGATGCCGATGCCGCCCACGATGAGCGCCACCACCGCCACGCACAGGATGACCATCTTGAAAGTGCCCAGCACATTGTCGGCAACCTTGGCCTCGCCTTCCAACGTGACGATCTCCACGCCGCCGGTACGCGATTCCAGCAGCTTGCTGGCCTTTACCTTCATGCTCTTGAGCGCTGCCTGGGAGGGCACGGAAACCGATATCTGGTCCACCGTGGTGGCGGCGAACCACTTGTTGTAGGTCGTGATGGGCACATAAAGGCTGCCGTCCTCGTTCAGGGTGTTGCGCTTGGACACCACGCCGATAACGTCAGCCTGCAGGCCGTTAACCAGCACACGTTCGCCCAGAGGGTTGCGGCTGCCAAACAGGTTGCCGGCCAGCCGGGCTTCCAGCACAACCACGGCGCGGCTGTTGCTCTCCTCCCATTGCGTGAAAAAACGCCCGTCGTGGAACGTCGTGCTCTCCATCAGCGGCAGCTCGCTTTGGCAGCCGATGATTGTGGCATTGGCTCGCTGGGAACTGGCGCTCACCTCGGCGATGCGCTCCGAATGGGCATCCACCACGGCATTGTCCAGCCGCTGGGAGAGCCATTGCGCATCGTCCAGCTTAAAGCCGCGGGAGGCGTTTTTGTCGGGGTACAGCCACGCTCGGTTGATACCGATATCGTTGAACTCCATGCGCACCCGCGCCTCACCGCCCTGGCCAATGCTGAGCACCGCCATAACCGCCGCCACGCCGAAGCTTACGCCCAGCACCGATAGCGCCGTGCGCAGCCTCGTGGCCCGCATGGACCGCAGCACGGCCAGCGCCGTATCCATCACGAACAGCGGCTTCATCATCGGGCATACACCTTCTGGCGGTGCCGCAAGTCGCCGGGGTTCAGCGCCACCACATCGCCGGATTTTACGCCGGAGGTGATCTCCGCGCTGGTCTCATCCAGCTCGCCCACCTTCACGGCGGTCTTGTAGGCGCGGCTGCCGCGGATCACGAACACATACAGACCGGAGCTGTCCTGGGCCAGCGCCTCCAACGGCACGCTTATGGCGGTCTTGCGCCCGGTCACAATGCGCAGCTCCACCGTGGCGCCCAGACGCTGCAGCCCCGCGCCGGCCTGGGGCTGCACGGTGACGATGGCGGCTGTACGCGTGCCACTCTGGGTTGAGATGGTTTCGGAACGGGGTTTGAGCTCCGCAACCGTGCCGTTCACGGTGCGCTCGCCAAGGCAGCCGCCGTAAAGCTGCACCTCCATGCCCGCCGCCAGCATGGCGGCGTCCTGGTCGGCGAATACCGCCTGCACCCGTGCATTGTCCATGTCGGCCACCAGCGCCGCCACCGTGCCTGCCGCCACCAACTCACCGCCGCGCACATAGGTTTCCAGCACTTCTCCGGCAATCACGGCTTTCACGCAGGCATTGTCCAACTGAGCCTGCGCCTGTTCCACCTGCAGCCGTGCCAGGTTGACCTGCTCAGGGCCCAGCGGGGCATCCTGGTCGGTCTGCACGGCGTTGAACTGGGCCAGGTCGCTGCCCACGGCCTGCGCTACCCATAGCGAGGATTGTTTTTGAGCGTGACTCAAGGCGTCATTCTGTTTCTGCCATGCCTTTTTCTGAGCGTTGAGCGTTTGTACGGCCTGCTCCAGCGCCAGCCGCAGCGCGGTGTCGTCCATCTGCAGCAGCACGTCTCCGGCCTGCACCCGCTGCCCCTGGGCGGCGTTCAAGGCCTTCACTCGGCCGTTGGCCGGCGACAGAATAGCCTGAGTGGGGGCGTCCACCGTACCGGAGCCCTCCAGAAATGTCGTAAACACATGGTTGGATACCACGGCGGTCTGCACAGTCTCCGCATTGTTAAAATACAAGCCTGCGGCGATTCCTATCGCACACAGTGCGACCACGGTGACGAGCAGCGTTTTCTTCATGGATTCCTCCGGCAAAAGTGTCGCCCTTAGTTTTGCGGGGAGAAAACCGATTATGCAGCTTTATCAAGAACGGTCTTATTTGATTTTTTTCGTGTGGCGATGGGCCAGACGGAAACTCGTCATGGGCGCAAAAGGCTTGACATTTCGAACCGGCAGGACTTTGCTGAGCTTTTTGCTTTGCTTGCTTTCATACATGATGGTGTCAATATAGCGGATGAATTCCTCTCCGGTCATGCCGGAATCGGCATCGTAGACGGCGTATCCCATGCTGAATTGCAATAGATAGGGCTGCTGCGTGCATTTGTTGTATTCTATAACGCTTTGATTGATGCGGTCCACCATTCTTTGCAGATCATCCTGAGAGGTGATATCCAGCACAATGATAAACTCATCGCCGCCGTATCGGGCGACAAAGTCGTTGACCCGTACGCACCGTTTGAGCAATTGCACGGCATCGGTCAATGCCTTATCGCCCATATCGTGCCCGTTGGCGTCGTTGATGGCTTTAAAGTCATCCAAATCCAGAAGGATGGCCGCAAAGCTGCGCTGGGTGGTGCTGGAGGAGACCTTGCGTTTGAGGTAGTCTTCCAGCATTTTGCGGTTATAGATGCCGGTCAAGTGGTCCGTATGAATGCTGCGAGACTGGATGTTGATGAATACGATCAGCAAAGAAATTGCTAGTCCGTTGACCATCGTTGGCAACTGCTGGTTGCTCAACTGCAAACCGATGCAGATCACCAGAGGCATCGGAAAGAGCAATAAAGACAGAAAGGAGCGTTTGTCCAGTTTGCGGCGGCCAATCAGCGTAATCGCAAACGTTATGGCCAGCATAATCAGCGTGATTGAAGCTGGAATAAAAAACAGCGGACCCCGGTGATAGATGTTTTGGCTGTCTATGAAATAGAACCATCCAAAGTGCTGGGAGAGGATCAATGCAATGGCATTGATCCCGAACGATGTCCAAAGCAGCGGGACAAGACGCCTTGTCTTTTGATCGTCCTGGTATATCTGGTTATAGACATATAGCATCCATAAGAACGGCACGAGGGGGTTGATGAGGTAGAGTAAAAAATTTCCGACTTGGTTGAGAACTGGGAAAAGCGGAGAGCGTACTCCGTCCAGACGGGCGCACATGTCGGCGGGAAGCAGGAACATCACGACCAACAGAAGCATGATAAACAGCCTGTTCTGTAACAATCGCCGGTCGATCAAGCGAATGGACGACACCAGAATGACGACCAGTATGAGGAGCGAATATGAATCCAGTGTAAGGATATGAGTCAATGGCATCGAATGCTAACTCCATTGGCAGAATGATTGTTCTGCTATCCTTCTACATACCACATGTTGTATGCCACAAAACGGATTAGCTTTAATATTCCGCTTCAATGAACAGAAACCGATTGAGAAACCGTATGTTGACAGGCCGCTGCATGCTGGCAATGGATTACGCCTTTTGGCTGCGTTAAAAAGCTGCCGGTGGCTTGAGGCTCCCGGCAGACAATTTGTGATAAGGATAATAGAAAAGGATGATCCGCTGCTTTTGACTACAATGTCAGATCAATGTGCTGCACGGTGCCTGCCGTGCCGTCTTCCCGAAGGAAGACACCGGTTGCGCGCACCGTGCCCAGCGTGGCGTTGGCGCCGTCTTTGAGGTCAAAATCCGCGCGCACATTGCCAAGGAAGATGGCGCCCACACCCTTATGGCCCAACGCAAACAGGGTCTTGTTGCCGGCTTCATCTACAGCCCAGATACGCAGCTTGTCGTAGATGGCGTCATTCTCGTCTATCCAGCCGTTGCCGTCGCCGTCATAAGCAGCCAGGTCCGCAAATCCGTTGCCGCTGTTGGGGCCGAAGAGCTCCGATCCGTCGTTGATGGCGCCGTCGCCGTTTTTGTCCAGCGCCAGAAAGCCGCTGCCCTGGCCCACGAAGGCGATTTGGTCGGCCTGACCGTCAAGATCCAGATCGAAACGGAAGTTGCGCTCCCCCAAGCTGGGCGCGCCGCCGGCGAAGTTGATGACCAGCGGATCGGCGGCCTGGGCTGTGCCGATCTGCAAATGCTGCTCTGTGTGGGACACGAACTCCCGGCTCATGTTCAGCTGCGTGTCGAAGGTGATCGTGCGGCCGTCGGCGGTCGTCACGACGCCCTGGGCGGCGAACTGCATGGACTGACGCTCCACGACCGTCTGGGAAAAATCATACTGCACCGAAAAGGTGGGCCGCACGGAGCCGTTGGCGGGGAGCTGCAGGCGGAGGACCGGCACACTGCTGTCCTCCAGCGTCAGTTTTTCCGGGATTACGAATTTGAATTTCTTGCCGGTCAGTTGCTCCATCATGCGCTGCAGCAGCTCCAGCCGCTGCCGGTCGCGGTCGCTCAGTTCCAGCGTTATCGTGCTGTCGTCTTTGGGTTGTGCCTGCTGCGCCTGGGCTGCCACGGAGTTCAGCGACCGCAGCTGCGCCGAGATATCGGCCCTGTCCTGCGTCAGGCGGACCAGTGGGAGCTGCCGGTTGATGTTCAGCGATTCCGTGCGTTGCACAGCGGTAAACTGATGGCTGGCCGCCTGCATGGCGACCTGAGATGTTGCGATTTTCATTTGTGAACCTCCTGTTCGCCGCAGCGCCCGGAGGCCGGCGTCCGTGCCGGTCTCCCGAATGGGAGGGTGCTGCAATGATTATATCGGAAGGTGCAACGCGTTCCTTAATGCTTTGACATACGTTTTTGTACATCAACGGCGTTTCCCGATGCTAAAAGAAAACCCCCGGCTTTGGGCCGGGGGCGGGCTTGTGGTTCGGTAAGAGATGTTGGAGCTATGATTGGTGCTCAGCTTAAAGCTTCCAATGTAACGTCCACCGTCGTTGTCTTGCCTTCGCGCCAGTAGGTCACCTTGATCGTGTCGCCGATCTTATGACGGCCCATGATTTCCCGCAGGGCGGCCATGGAGGTGGCCTTCTTGCCGTCCAGCTCGGTGAGGATGTCCTGGGCGCGGATGCCTGCCTTGGCGGCGGGGCCGTTCTCGGTCACATCAGCCAGGAGCACACCCTCAGGTATGTTGTACATCTGCGCTTCCGCGGCGGTGATGATGCTGCGGATACCCACGCCCAGCATCGGCCGGGGGATGGAGCCGCTGGCCCGCAACTGCTCTATAATGGGCTTGGCGTCGTTGATGGGGATCGCGAAGCCGATGCCCTCGGCGGAGATGTTGAAACCGGCGGAGACTTCTTTCATGTTGTTGATGCCGATGAGCTCACCTTTGCCATTGACCAGCGCGCCGCCGGAGTTGCCGGGGTTGATGGCCGCGTCGGTCTGCAGCAGGTGGAACGTATAGCCCGTGTCGCTGGTAACCTCGCGGTTCTTGGCGCTGATGATACCGCTGGTCACGGTGCCGGCCAGTTCGTTGCCCAGCGGGTTGCCGATGGCCACCACGGTTTCGCCGACCTGAAGGGCGTCAGAATCGCCCAAGGGGGCGGCGGTCAGGCCGTTCTTTTCGATCTTGAGCAGCGCCAGGTCGGTCTGGGCGTCGGTTCCCACGAGCTTGGCAGGCACTTCCTCGCCGCCGGGCATTGTCACGGTAATGCTGTCGGCGCCGGACACCACGTGGTCATTGGTCACGATGTAGCCGTCGGTGGAGATGATGACGCCGCTGCCGGTACCCTGCAGTGCGTCCTCAAGGGCGTCCGTGCCGCCCCTCGAATTCACCTTGTTGTTCACGCCCACGACCGTGGGGCCGATGGCCTTCGCGATGGCGGGGATGTCGATTGTAGCGCCCGAACCGATGGTGACCGCCGGGCCGCCCAGTTGTGATGTGGATTGCGGCGTGGCAGTGGGTGTGGCATCGGGGGTCGCGGTGGCCTGCAGGGCGGCGCTGGCCGTGGGCGTAGCGGTTGTGCCCAGGGCGATGCTGTTTTCCGGGGCGGTCATCTTCATCACGATGGCGCCCAGTATGAAAGCGACCAGCAGCAGTGTGGCCACCATCCAGCCCCGACCGCCGCCCTGGCGGCGTTCCTGGTTTTCTACCTTGTAATAGTCTGACATGGTCTGCACTCTCCTTTGCGTAGATTTCGTATTTCGTTATGATAATAGAGACTTAGGGCTCTGCGTTTTTCAGGCTGAACACGAATGTCGTGCCGTTGCCAAGCTGGCTTTGCATCGTGATGCGTTCGCCGTGCTGGTCAATGATCTTTTTCACGATGGACAAGCCCAGGCCGGTGCCTTTCTTGCCGGTGTGGCTTTTGTCCACCTTGTAAAAGCGCTCCCATACATAGGGCTGGTCCTCCTCGGGGATGCCGGGGCCGTCGTCCTGCACGCCCACCAGCAGCTTGTCCTGGGCGCTGTGGGTCCAGATGCGGATGCGCCCGCCGTCGCCGGTGAATTTGATCGCGTTATCCAGCAGGTTGATGAGCACCTGCTCGATGCGGTCGGGATCGGCGTTGACCATGGCCTTGTCCTGGCGGAAGTCCACGTCGATCTGCAGGTTCTTGCTGTCAATCTTCTCCTCGAAGGTGATTAGCACGCGGCGGACCAGCTCGTTCAAGTCGAAGTTCTGCAGGTGCAGCGGGAACTTGCCGCTTTCGATCTGGCTTAGGTCCAGCAGCTCCCGGATCAGCTTGTTGAGCCGCCGGGTCTCTCCCACGATGACATCCAGATACTTCTGATGCTCGCTCTGGGGAATGGTGCCGTCCAGCATGCCCTGGGCGAAGCCGTGTATGCTGGTCAGCGGCGAGCGCAGCTCGTGGCTGACATTGGCGACGAAGCCGCTGCGCAGCTCCTCCTGCTTCTTGAGCTCTTCGGCCATGGTGTTGAAGCTCTGAGCCAGCTGGCCGATCTCATCCCGGGTGCGCACCTCGGCCTTACGGTCGAACTGCCCGCGGGCAATCGTGTGGGCGATGGCGTTCATCTGCACCAGCGGCCGTGAGAACCGCGAAGCCATGAGCGACATCAGCAGCGCGCCCACCAGGATGGACATGGTCGCCGAAGTCGCGATGGAGCGGTAGGTGCCCGCCAGCAAAGCCTGCGATACCTTCATCGGCGTGTGCAGGAAGATGGCTCCCCGCACCTGGTTGCCCACGACAATGGGTACGCCCAACGTGAGCACAGTGCGCCCCTCCATGCCGGAGAACATGCCCTGGTTGGAGACGCTGCTACCGGAAAGCACTGTCCACATGATGTCGCTGAACGCATCGCTGCGCATCTCCAGACCATGGAAGGACGGCGGATTCACTGTGGCTTCGTCTATTCTGTCGGGCTCGTCAATGTTGTTGATGATGCCCAGCGGGTTGACCAGCCATACCGCTGCCTGCTGGCGCTCCACAACCGAATACACGCTGCGAATGAATGTTTTGTTGGGCCAGTTGTTGTTCTCCATGGCGTTGCCTGCCGCGTCAGCCAAAGTCTGAACGTCCTGCGCCGCCGTCACGGCCTTTTGATGGTAGAACTCGTTTTGGTACAGCCCTGCCATGAGCACACTCTGGCCGGCCAGCGTGGCCAGCATGATGCCGATATACATCATCAGCAGCTTGCTGAATACGGTTACGTGCACCTGCAGCCGGACCATGCTAACGGACCTCGAATTTATAGCCGACGCCCCATACGGTTTTGATCTTCCAATTCATCGTCTCATCGCTGCACAGCTTTTCGCGCAGGCGCTTCACATGAACGTCCACGGTGCGGCTGTCGCCGAAGTAGTCGAAGCCCCACACCTGCTCGAGCAGCTGCTCGCGGGTATAAACCTTGTTGGCGTGGGAAGCCAGGAAGTAAAGAAGCTCCATCTCCTTGGGCGGCAGCTCCATGTTGTCTCCGTTGTAGGTCACGGTGTAGTTGGTGCGGTTGATGCGCAGGCCCTGGAAATCCAGCGCGTCCGGCGCTTCCTCCTTGGGGGCTGTGCGGCGGATGACGGCCTTCACGCGGGCGGTCAGCTCCTGAGGCTCGAAGGGCTTCACGATGTAGTCGTCGGCGCCCAGTTCCAGGCCCAGCACCTTGTCGAAGGTCTCGCCCTTGGCGGTCAGCATGATGATGGGTGTGGTGCTGGTCTTGCGGACCTCGCGGCACACTTCCCAACCGCTGATGCCCGGCAGCATGATGTCCAGCACCATGAGCTTGGGGTTCAGGCGCTCGAAGGCTTGCAGCGCGTCATTGCCGTTGTGCACGCACTCCACCGCAAAGCCTTCCTTCTCCAGATACAGCCGAACCAGCTGGCAAATGTTTTCGTCGTCGTCCACGACCAGAATATCGATATTGTCCTTCACGGGAATCCCCTCCATTAGCGGTCGCAAGTCATTTCTCTTGCGGCGTATTCAGTATAGATCAGGCGCACTTTCTTTTGGTGAACAAACTGTAACAGAACTATGCAATGTCTGTGAAATTTTCAAACTTTATTGTACTGTAAGAGAGCCGGAATTTCCAGAGCAGACGTCATGGGCAAGAAATCGTAAAAACCCGGGCAACGCCGGGCATTGACGGCAGACCGGCCGCAGGATAGCATATAAACTGCTTTCATGGCGCATGCATAAGGACGCCCGCCGAGGCGGCGTAAAGGAAGGTGTTATCATGACCGAAAAGCTGGCCGAAATCGCCGAACGCCTCAAGGCGCTGCGGGAGGCGCTGGATATGTCCGCGCAGGCGGTGGCAGCCAAGTTGGGCATCTCCACCGAGGAGTATCTGGCCCATGAGAGGGGAGAGAAAGACTTCTCCTTTACGTTCCTCTATGGCGCGGCTCGGGTGTTCCGCGTCAACATCGAGGACCTGCTGACCGGGCGCAGCCCCACGCTTACGTCTTTTTCCATCGTGCGCGCCGGCCGCGGCCTGCGCATGGAGCGCCGGGCGGGCTTCCTGTATCAGAACCTGGCCTATCACTTCCGCGACCGGGAGGCCGAGCCCTTCCTCGTGGAGGCCAAGTACGATGCCGCGGCGCTGGAGCAGCCCCTTGCCATGAACGCCCACGAAGGCCAGGAATTCGATCTTGTGCTGTCCGGCGCGCTTCGCATGCGCATCGACAGCCACGACTTCGTGCTGGAGGAAGGCGACGCCGTCTACTACGACTCCGGCCATCCCCACGGCATGCTGGCAGCCGACCAGCGCGGCTGCAAGTTTCTGGCCGTCGTACTACACAAATGAGGGAGAGCGTCATGAGTCCGCTGCTATATAAGCAATTTGTAGAAGAAACCTTCGGCGCCGACGGGGAAGTGCTGCGCTTTCGCGTCAAGGCGCTGGACAGCTTCAACTTCGCCTATGACTGCGTGGACGCGCTGGCCGAAAGCCAGCCGGACAAGCTGGCCATGCAGTGGTGCAACGAGG
>JAEZSC010000026.1 GCA_023422005.1 Bacillota bacterium
TGTTCAAGATCAACCCCGAGGTGTCCGACGTGGCGGGCCAATACGCCACGGAGCACAACGGCGTGAAGCTGCTGGTGCTGGGCGCGGTGAAGGGCGGCGGCTCCGGCTGCGCGTGCCCGGAGAACACGTTCCTGCGGGCGCTGGTCACCGATCTGGTGCTGTACAAGGACGACACGCTGATTCTGGACATGGAAGCCGGCATCGAACACCTGGGCCGGGGCACCGCCCGCGGTGTGGATGTGATGCTGGTTGTCGTAGAGCCCGGCCAAAGGGCCGTGGACTGCGCGCTGACCGTGCGGCGCATGGCCGGCGACCTGGGCATCAAGCGCCTGGCTTACATCGCCAACAAGGTCAGCGGCCCCGAGGATGAGCAGTTCCTGCGGCAGGCGCTGCCCGACGCGGAGTTTCTGGCCTTCCTGCCCTACTCCCAGAGCGTGCGCGGCGCCGACCGTGACGGCGTGAGTGTGCTGGACATGCTGCAGGGCGACCTGCTGGCCCAGTTCGAAGCCATCGCCGATCAACTCTCGGGAGGAACAGTTTGAAAAAGCGCAGTTTTTTCAAACCCAATGCTGTTGGCTTAGAAAGGAACGAACACAAATGAGCTTTCTGATCGCCGTGACCGGCAAGGGCGGTGTGGGCAAGACGACGCTTTCCAGCCTGCTGGTGCGCGCCCTGGTGGACCGGGGCAGCACGCCGGTGCTGGCCATAGACGCCGACCCCAACAGCTGCCTGGACGCGGCGCTGGGCCTGAAGGCCGAGCGCACCGTGGGCGGGGCTCGCGAAGAGGTGCGCGATTCGGTTCAGGGCGGCCTGATTGGCGTGAGCAAGCAGGAGTTGCTGCACCTGAAGATCGCCGAAAGCCTGGTGGAATCCACCGGCTTTGACCTGATCGCCATGGGCCGCCCCGAGGGCGCCGGGTGCTACTGCTACGCCAACAACGTGCTCAAGAACATCATCGCTGAGATCTCCAGCCAATACCCGGCGGTGGTGCTGGACAACGAGGCGGGGTTGGAAAACCTCTCCCGGCGCATCGTGCAGAAGGTGGACGTGCTGACGCTGGTCAGCGACAACTCCAACGCCGGGCTGGAAACGCTGGTGCGCCTGCACGGGCTGGCAAAGGAGATGAACATACAGTACGGCAAGCTGGTGCTGGTCATCAACCGCATACGCCACGGCCGCCTGCCGGAGCGCGCCGCCGAGATTCAGCAGCGCACCGGCGCTGACCTCGTCGTGGGCCTTCCCAACGACGACGAAGTGGCCGACTACGCCGACGCCGGCCGAGCGCTGGTCGGGCTGCCGGCCGACAACCCGGTGTATCGGGAGATTCAGGGGTTGGCAGACAAGCTAATGGGATAGGATTTCTATCCTTGGCTCTCACCAAATCGACAATTTGTTCCATGAAGGAATGATGGGGAGAAAACATGGCAAACGACATCGAACAGTTCAAGGGAAAGGTCATCGACCAGGCGTCGGCGGAAATGCTGCAAAAAGCGCAGTGCGACTGCGTGGACACCGTCTATGATCGCGCCGACACCTTCAAGGCCCAGTGCGGCTTCGGCAAGGCTGGCATCTGCTGCCGCAACTGCCACATGGGCCCGTGCCGCATCACCAAGAACACGCCCCGGGGCATCTGCGGCGCCGATGAGAACACCATCGTGGCCCGCAACTTCCTAAGGGAAGTAACCGGCGGCACCGCCGCCCACAGCGACCACGGCCGCCACCTGGTGCTGCGCCTCAAGAAGGTCGCTCAGGGCGAAGGCCACGGCTACGAGATCAAGGACGAGCGCGCCCTGCGCTACAACGCCCGCCTCTATGGCATCGAGGAAGTTGGCCGCACCAAGGAAGAGGTCGCCCTGGACCTGGCCAACCGGCTGCTCGCCGAGTTCAGCAACCAGGAAGAGCACCTGCAGACGCTGTCGCTGGCTCCGCTCAAGCGCCAGAACATCTGGAAGAACCTGGACCTGGAGCCCATGGGCATCGACCGCATGTGCGTGGAAGCCATGCACCGCACGACCATGGGTGTGGACCACGACTACAAGAACCTGCTGGCCCACGCCTTCCGCACGGCGCTGGCCGACGGCTGGGGCGGTTCCCGCGCGGCCAGCATCGTATCCGACGTGCTCTTTGGCACACCGGCCCCGGTGCGCAGCACGGCCAACCTGGGCGTGCTGAGTGAGAAGACCGTCAACATCGTGATCCACGGCCACGAGCCGGCGCTCTCCGAGATGCTGGCCATCGCCGTGCAGGCCCCGGACATCAAAAGCTACGCGCTGGAAGCCGGCGCCGAGGGCGTCACGCTGGCGGGCATCTGCTGCACGGCCAACGAGATCCTGATGCGCCACGGCGTGCCCGTGGCCGGCAACGTGCTCCAGCAGGAGCTGGCCATCGTGACCGGCGCTGTGGAAATGATGGTCATCGACGTGCAGTGCTGCATGCCCAGCCTGCCCTCGGTCGCCGCCAAGTATCACACCGAGATCATCAGCACCACCGACATCGCCAAGACCGTGGGCGCCATCCACGCCAATTTTGACGAGGATGCCCCCATGTATTCGGCCAAGGCGCTCATTCGCCGCGCCATCGACAACTTTGCCCGGCGCGACCCCGCCAAGGTGCAGATCCCCAAGGACAAGAGCCCCATCGTTGCCGGCTTCTCGGTGGACGCCATCAAGTACATGCTGGGCGGCAAATACCGCGCCAGCTTCCGTCCGCTCAACGACGCCATCATGCAGGGCCGCATCTACGGCGTCGTGGGCATCGTGGGCTGCAACAACGCCAAGAAGAAGACCGACGACTACACGACGACGCTGGCCCGCGAGCTGCTCAAGCGCAACGTGCTGGTGCTCAAGACCGGCTGCGCCGCCATCGCCGCGGGCAAGGCCGGCATGCTGCGCCCTGAGCTGGGTCTGGAGGCCTGCGGCCAAGGCCTGCGCGAGGTGTGCGAGGCCGTGGGCATGCCCCCGGTGCTGCACATGGGCAGCTGCGTGGACAACTGCCGCATCCTGGAGGCCGCCACGGAGATTGTGGCCGAAGGCGGCCTGGGCGACGACCTGTCCAGCATCCCGGCGGTGGGCGTTGCCCCCGAGTGGATGAGCGAGAAGGCCATCGCCATCGGCTGCTACTTTGTGGCCAGCGGCGTGGACGTCGTGCTGGGCAACCCCTTCTACACATCGGGTTCCGAAAAGGTCACCCAGTTCCTGCACGAGGATTGCCGGGAGCAGTTCGGCGCCAGCTTCCACACGATCGAGGACCCCATGGCCGCCGTGGAGCGCATCATGGAAATGCTCACCGAGAAGCGCGAGAAGCTGGGCATCAACCGCAAGGCCGAACGCAAGCTCTACGACATGAAGGACAGGAGGGGCATGGATGTCTAAGCTGATCGCATCCAGCGCCATCGACGGCGCGATACAATTCGTCGTGCAGGCCGAGACCGCGCTGCAGGACGCCATCGCCCTCAAGGGCGAAAGCTTTCCGGTGGGCTTTCCGGACACCGGTTATTATCTGCCGGTCATCTACAGCTTCACGGGTATGAAGATGCAGACGCTGGGCGACCTGCGCGAAATTCTGCGCGAAGCCCGGCTGCTGCTGCCCTCCCGACCGGCCGACGACGTGTGGCTGCCCTACCTGGGCAACACGATGGACGCCGGCGTGGCGGCGCTCTTCGCCTGCGAAGTCATCGAGGCCATCAAGTACGCCGTGGGCCCAAACCCCGTAAACGGCATCTGGCTGGGCGCCGCCTCCGACGTCATCATGCGCGAGCGCGGCATCGAGTTCGTGGATGGCACGGCCCCTGGCTTTGCGGCCATCACCGGCGCGGCTCCGGACAATGCCACCGCCGTGAAGATCGCCAAGGAGCTGCAGCAGAAGAACCTGTATGTCTTTATGGGCGGCAGCACCGGCGGCAAGCAGTTCGCCGAGCAGCTGGCAGAGGAAGGCGTGCAGCTGGGCTGGGAGACCCGCCTGGTGCCCTTCGGGCCGGACGTATCCTCGCTGATCTACGCGCTGGGCTTCGCCAACCGCGCCGCCCTTTCCTTCGGCGGCGTAAAGCCCGGCGACTTTGAGAACAACCTGAAGTACAACAAGAACCGCATCTTCGCCTTCGTGCTGGCCTTCGGAGAGGTGGACGCGGGCAAATACGCCGCTGCCGCCGGCGCCATCAACTATGGCTTCCCGGTCATCGCCGACACCGACATCCCGGAGATCCTGCCCTCGGGCATCTGCACCTACGAGCATGTCGTGGCCAACGTGCCCTACGACCAGATGGTGGAGCGGGCGCTGGAAGTGCGCGGCTGCAAGATCAAGGTCGTCAACGTCCCCGTACCGGTGGCCTACGGCGCGGCCTTCGAAGGCGAGCGCATCCGCAAGGAGAACGTGCACGCCGAGTTCGGCGGCAACAAGTCGCCGGCCTTCGAATTCGTGACCTCCGTGGACACCTCGGCCATCAACGACGGTGAGATCGAGCTGATCGGCCCGGACATCGACGAGGTGGCCCCCGGCACCGTGATGCCGCTGGGCATCTGGGTGGAAGTGGCCGGCCGCAAGATGCAGCCGGACTTCGAGCCCATCCTGGAGCGCCAGATCCACCACATGGTAAACGGCGCCGAGGGCATCTGGCACATGGGCCAGCGCGACATCATCTGGACCCGCGTGTCCAAGGATGGCTTCGCCAAGGGCCTGAGGATCAAGCACTACGGCGAGATCATCCACGCCAAGTTCCTGGCCGACTATCCGGCCATCGTCGATAAGGTCAAGGTCACGCTGATCACCGACCGCCAAGAGGTGGAGAACCGCCTCAAGGTGGCCCGCAAGGTGTATGACGAGCGCAACCGCCGCCTGGAGGCCATGACCGACGAATCGGTGGACACGTTCTATAGCTGCCTGCTGTGCCAGAGCTTCGCGCCCAACCACGTGTGCGTGATCACCCCCGAGCGCCTGGGCCTGTGCGGCGCCTACAACTGGCTGGACGGCAAGGCCGCCTATGAGATCGACGAGACCGGCCCCAACCAGCCGCTGAAGAAGGGCGAATGCCTGGACCCGGTCAAGGGCATCTGGGCCGGCATCAACGACTACGTCTACGTAAACTCCCACAAGACCATCGAGGCCTTCGCCGCCTATTCCATCATGGACCGCCCGATGACGTCCTGCGGCTGCTTTGAGGCCATCGTGGCCTATGTGCCGGAATGCAACGGCGTCATGATCGTCAACCGCGAGTTCATGGGCGAGACGCCCAGCGGCATGACATTCTCCACGCTGGCGGGCTCCGTGGGCGGCGGCCAGCAGACGCCGGGCTTCATCGGCTGCGGCAAGGTGTTCCTGACCTCCCGCAAGTTCCTGGCCTCCGACGGCGGCTTCAAGCGCATCGTGTGGATGCC
>JAEZSC010000104.1 GCA_023422005.1 Bacillota bacterium
AAAAAATGGAGGCGCCATCCAGACTCGAACTGGAGAATAGAGGTTTTGCAGACCTCTGCCTTACCACTTGGCTATGGCGCCATATTGGAGCGGGAAACGGGACTCGAACCCGCAACCTTCGCCATGGCAAGGCGACGCTCTAGCCATTGAGCTATTCCCGCACGTTGATGCCTACCACAGGCTGGCCGCTGCCCGGAACATAAGTTGGTGGGAACAGTAGGACTCGAACCTACGACCTGTCGGATGTAAACCGAATGCTCTACCAACTGAGCTATGCTCCCCCGTCAGCCTTTAGCTGTGTCAGCACGTGGGATTTATTATAAGCGATGCTTTTTAAGCTGTCAATGGGCCTTTGACAAACTTTACCGAATTCATCGGCTATCAACCCTCTAGAGACCTTCGGCACCAATTGTTTGAATGTTTGAGCTCTCCGAAACCGGGTAGAAAAAGGCTCAAACTGGCAATGCTTCGAGCAAAGGAATTGGCAAGCAACAGCCTCATCTCTTGTTTGACAGCCAAAAACCGCGTGAGTATAATTGATAAGATTAAAATAAACGAGGATTTGCCATGATTACCAGCGCTCCTAAGGGCACACGGGACATTCTGCCTGGCGAAAGCCGCAAGTGGCAATGGATGGAAGCCTGCATGCGCGACGTCTGCACCGCCTTCGGCTATCGGGAGATTCGCATCCCCACCTTCGAGCACACCGAGCTCTTCCTGCGCAGCGTGGGCAGCACCACCGATATCGTGCAGAAGGAAATGTACACCTTTGAGGACAAGGGCGGGCGCTCCATTACTCTGAAGCCTGAGGGCACCGCCGGCGTGGCCCGTGCCTTCGTGGAGCACAGCCTCTACAACGAGACGCTGCCTTTGAAGATGTATTATCTATATAACCCGACCTTCCGCTATGAGCGGCCCCAGGCCGGCCGTCTGCGCGAGCACCACCAGTTCGGCGTAGAGGTGTTTGGCGCCGCCGCCAGTACCATGGACGCCGAGGTGATACTGCTGGCGGTGTCCGTGCTGCGCAGGCTGGGTCTGGGAACCTTGGAGGTCAATCTGAACTCCATCGGCTGCCCCAGCTGCCGCCCGGCCTATCACACCAAGCTCAAGGCCTATTTCGCCCAGCACGTGGACAAGCTGTGCCCCACCTGCGCCGACAGGCTGGAGCGCAACCCTCTGCGCATATTGGATTGCAAGGACAAAGGCTGCCACGCGCTGGTGGAAGGCGCGCCGCGCACACTGGACAACCTGTGTGACGATTGCGCTGAGCACTTCACTTCCCTGAAGAAGCTTTTGGACGATGCCGGCGTGCGCTATGTCATCAACCCGCTGCTGGTGCGCGGGTTGGATTACTACAACCGCACCGTGTTCGAGATCGTGTCTCCGGACATCGGAGCCCAGAGCTCCGTGGCCGGCGGCGGGCGCTATGATGGGCTGATCGAGGAGGTCGGCGGCCCGGCCACAGCGGGTATCGGCTTTGGCATGGGCATGGAGCGGCTGCTGATGGCACTGGAGGCGCAAAAACTTTTGCCCACCGATCTGGAGCCCAGGCCGGTCTACGTGGCATCCATGGGCGACGCCGCCCGGGCGGAGGCCTTCCGCCTGGCGCTGCGCTTGCGCGAGCGTGGCGTCACCGCTGAGTGCGACCACCTGAACCGCAGCTTCAAGGCGCAGTTCAAGCACGCCGACAAGCTGAGCAGCCGCTTCGTCGTCGTGTTGGGTGACAACGAACTGGCCAGCGGTATGTGGAAAGTCAAGGACCTGACCAACGGTACGGAGAGCACCGTACCCAAAGACGACATTGTGGAAACTCTCATACATCAAAAGCAAGGGGAAGCATGATGGAAACCATAGGCAACTGGAAGCGCACGGGCATGTGCGCGGAACTGAACCTGAGCAGCGTGGGCCAGACAGTCACACTGATGGGCTGGGCCCAGCGCCGGCGCGACCTGGGCAGCCTGATCTTCCTGTGGCTGCGGGACCGCAGCGGCTTGGTGCAGGTCGTCTTCGACCAATCCCGCGACGAGGCTCTCTTTGAACGCGCCTGCGGCATCCGCAGCGAATACGTGCTGGCAGTGCGCGGCCAGGTTGTCGCCCGCGACGAGAAGAACATCAATGCCGACATGGCCACCGGCGCCATCGAAGTGCTGGTCACCGAGCTTAAAATCCTCAACAGTGCAGAAACACTGCCCTTTTCCATCGAGAGCGACAACGTGTCCGACGCGCTGCGCCTGAAATACCGCTATTTGGACCTGCGCCGCACCGAGGCCCAGCGCCCCATACACATGAAATACAAGGTCACCCGGGAGTTCCGCAATTTCCTGGACAGCCACGGCTTCATGGACATCGAGACGCCCATGCTGACCAAGAGCACGCCGGAGGGAGCCCGCGATTATCTTGTGCCCAGCCGCGTGCACCACGGCAAGTTCTACGCGCTGCCCCAGTCGCCGCAGCTGTTCAAGCAGCTTCTGATGGTCAGCGGCTTTGACCGCTATTATCAGATTACAAAATGCTTCCGCGACGAGGATCTGCGCGCCAACCGCCAGCCGGAGTTCCAGCAGGTGGACATTGAGATGTCCTTCGTGGATCAGGAGGACGTACTCGCCATCATGGAAGACATGATGCGTCACATGTTCCGTGCCTGCATCGGCGTGGAAATCCCCAATCCCCTGCCCCGGCTCACCTACAAGCAAGCCATGGAGTTGTACGGTTCCGACAAGCCCGACCTGCGCTTCGATATGAAGATCACCGATGTGAGCGACTTGGTATCCGGCAGCGATTTTAAGGTGTTCGCCGACGCCGTGGCCTCCGGCGGCAAAGTGGCCGCCGTGTGCGCCCGTGGCGGCGCCCGCTTTACCCGCAAAGACATCGACGCGCTGACCGAGCACGTGAAGACCTACCGCGCCCGCGGCCTGGCGTGGCTCATTCTGGAGGGCGGCGCAGCGCGCTCCTCCTTCTCCAAGTTCCTGACCCCTGAGTTGCAGCAGGTGCTGGTGGAACGCGCCGGGATGCAGGACGGCGACGCGCTGTTCCTGGTGGCAGACGCTGCGCCCATCACCTACGTGGCGCTGGGGCAGCTGCGCCTGGAGCTGGCCCGCCGGCTGGGCCTCATCCGCAAGGGTGATTATCAGCTGCTGTGGGTCACAGAATTTCCGCTGGTGGAGTACAGCGAAGAGGACGGTCGCTATGTAGCCCAGCATCATCCTTTCACCAGCCCCATGGATGAGGACATGGACCTTTTGGACACCAACATCGAAGCCGTGCGCACCAAGGCCTATGACCTCGTATGTAACGGTGACGAGATCGGCGGAGGCTCCATCCGCATCCACGACCGCGAGCTGCAGGAGCGCATCTTCAAGGCGCTAAGTTTCTCCGCCGAGGAAGCGCAGGCGCGCTTCGGCTTCCTGCTCAACGCCTTCAAATACGGCGCGCCTCCCCACGGCGGCATCGCCTTCGGGCTGGACCGCTTCACGATGACGATGGCCGGCGTGGACAGCATCCGCGACGTCGTGGCCTTCCCCAAGGTGCAGAGCGCCTCATGCCTGATGACTGAAGCGCCTTCCGAGGTGGATGCCAAGCAGCTTCGTGAACTTGGCATAGAAATCAAGGAATCATGAGTTTTTGCTAAGGAAAACGCCCGGCCATGGCCGGGCGTTTTCGTATCTCAAGTTGATTGCCAATTGAAAGCTAGGCCGGTCTGGCCGAGAATGCTGTTAGGATGCCGCAGCAGACGCTGTCGCAGCAGGTGAAGCAGCGGGTGAAGCAGCCGGGGAAGCCGACGTTGTAGCTGTGGACGTCGGGGTTGTCGTCGCCGTAACCAAAGGCGTGGCTGTGGGCGTAGGCCGCAGCGTTACCTCCACCGTCGTCAGCGGCGTTGGCGTGGCCGGCGTGGGCCGGCAGGCCGCCAACAGAACGACGACCAGCATCATCACGGAAACCAGAGCAAAGACCACTTTCTTGTTCATGTACCTTTTTCGCCTCCTTCTGTGCGTATTTTTTCCCATAAACCGCCTGATATGTTTGG
>JAEZSC010000107.1 GCA_023422005.1 Bacillota bacterium
TCGGCAAGGCCGTGGACCACGAAATCGAGGGTACCCATGCCCAGATCGGTACCGATCTGGCCAAGCGTTACCGCGAGAACAAGGACATCATCCACTGCATCCAGGCCCACCACAACGACATCGAGCCTCAGACCGTGGAAGCCATCCTCGTGCAGGCGGCCGATGCCATCTCCGGGGCCCGCCCCGGCGCCCGCCGCGAGACGCTGGAAAATTACATCAAGCGCTTGCAGAAGCTAGAGGAAATCGCCAACTCCTTCAACGGTGTCGAGCGTTCCTTTGCGATTCAGGCCGGCCGCGAGGTCCGCATCATCGTAAAGCCCGAGGATGTCACCGACGAGGGCACCATCCTCATGGCCAAGGACATCGCCAAGAAGATCGAAGCCGAGATGGAGTATCCCGGCCAGATCAAGGTCAACGTCATTCGCGAACTTCGCTCCGTGGAGTTCGCCAAGTAGAAAGCCTAGCAGGAGAGGGAGTGGACGAGGGCGTCCGCTCCCTCTTTGTATACGGAATAATATGGAACAAGATTGGGAACAATAGGTTTGTTCACAGACCAATTTGGCATTGACGCTAACAGGGATTGCGTTTAAAATATAGGAATAGAGTCAGAAACTATGTTTATCTACATCATGTTGTATACAGCGTGAGGAAACGAGGGTTGTGCATGTGGGGCAATCAAGATATCGGTATTGATCTTGGCACCGCGAGCGTCCTGGTGTATGTCCGGGGCAGAGGCATTGTGCTGCGGGAGCCGTCGGTCGTCGCGATAGACAAGAACACCGGTCGCATGCTGGCTGTGGGCGAGGATGCCCGCAAGATGCTCGGCCGTACCCCCGGCAACATCGTCGCGATACGCCCGCTGCGCGACGGCGTCATCTCCGACTACGGCTATACTGAAATGATGCTGCGCCACTTCCTCAACAAGGTTGTGGGCCGCCGCCTGTTCTTCAAGCCCCGGGTTATGGTGTGCGTGCCCAGCGGCGTTACCGAAGTGGAAAAGCGCTCCGTGCGCGAAGCCACGCTGGACGCCGGCGCCCGAAAGACCTTTCTCATTGAAGAGCCCATCGCCGCGGCCATCGGCGCCGGCATCGACATCGCCCGCCCCTACGGCAGCATGGTTGTGGACATCGGCGGCGGTACCACCGACATCGCCGTCATTTCTCTGGGTGGGTCGGTCGTGTCCGAATCCATCAAGGTGGCCGGAGACAAATTCGACGACGCCATCGTGCGCTACATGCGCAAGAAGCACAATCTGCTCATCGGCGAACGCACCGCCGAGGACATGAAGATCAACATCGGCTCCGCCTATCAGCGCAAGGAGCCCCAGTATATGGAGGTCACCGGTCGCAACCTGATCTCCGGCCTGCCCAAGACGCTGACGATCAGCGCCGACGAGATGATCGAGGCACTGGAGGAGCCAGTGCAGAGCATCCTGGAGGCAGTGCACAGCGTGCTGGAACGCACACCGCCGGAGCTTTCCGCCGACATCTACGATCACGGTATCGTGATGACCGGCGGTGGCGCTCTGCTCTACGGGCTGGACATCCGCATCCAGCAGCACACCCGTGTGCCATGCTACGTGGCCGAGGACGCTATCTCTTGCGTGGCCATCGGCACCGGCAAGTCGCTGGAAGAAGTGGACAACCTGAACAACACGAACTATCAGGCTTTCCGGGATTACACGGTCAACAAGTATTAAGGCAGAGATTAAAAGAGGCGGAGCCGATGCATCGGCTCCGCCTCTTTGCGTTGAAAAAGAAACCTCAAGGCTTCCCCTCGGAGGGGAAGCTGTCGCCGCAGGCGACTGATGAGGTGGTATTTCTAGCTTATAACACCTCATCCGGCGCTTCGCGCCACCTTCCCCTCCAGGGGAAGGCAAGATAGGAACTACAATTTCGTTCGTATAGGCTTGCGCGGGCAGCGGCTGCCCACCCACAGGCTATAGCCCAAAGGCGCACTCAACAGCCCCGCCAGCAAGTATGCACAGATGGGAGGCAGCGCCAGCGCCACGGTGAAGAGCAGATACAGCACGCACAGCGCAGCCACGCTGACCAATGTCACGGCAACAGCCTGCACTCCCCGGCGGGCCGGCGCGGCCACCCATATTGTGAGCCAGCCAGCCACGGAGGCCACAGCTGCCAACACCAAATTGGCCGGTACGGTGCCCCAGGCAAGGCTGAGCACCATAAACAGCATCAGCGAGAAGAACGCGCCAAAGATCGGCGCGGCGGCAAACCCCAGCAGTTTTTTGTAGATGCGCACGCTGTCCACGGCCCTGTTAAAATGGGTGGCCTGCTTGCCCTCAGCCGCGTACACGGCACGGATGGGCAGCTCGGCATAATCCAGAGCGTTCTCCCGGAAGGCCAGCAGCATTACGTTCTCATACTCAAAGCGCTCGCCGGCAACGGCCATCATGGCCGGCAGTGCCGCCATGGGGAAGGCCCGCAGGCCGCTCTGTGTGTCGCCGTAGCGCAGGCCGGTCAGCAGCCAGAACACAAAGCGCGTGATCGTATTGCCCAACAGGTTGGGCAGCGGCACCTTGGCCTCGAAGAACTGCCGGGCGCCCAGTATGACCTTGTCGCCGTGTTCGCCCAGTGCCCGGGCCACGGCGGCGATGTCCTGAGGATGATGCTGCCCGTCGGCGTCGCAGGTGACCACGCCCTGGGCGTCGGCCATGTGCTGCAGGATGTGATTGAAACCGGTCTTGAGTGCCCGGCCCTTGCCCAAGTTGACCGCGTGGCGCACCACGGCGCACCCGTCGGCCTCCAGTGCGTCAAAAACGCCCCGACACGCGGGCTTGCTGCCGTCGTCCACGATCACGAACCGTTCAAAGCCTTGTTCGCGGATGCTGCGCACGACCTGCAGCAGCGATTCGTCAGGGTTCAGTGAGGGGATGAGGACTACCACATTCATACGGGATTGCTCCTTTTTTCCTCTTGGGCCGCATCCATGATAGCCCAAGGGATGTACCTTGTCAATGAAACCTGTTTTGCGGGGTACACCGTGATTCAAAGCGGCCATTGTTCGTCTTTATATGTTCCATTGACATACGATTTGCGTTATAATGCAACTAATTTGCCGGGCGTTCCGGCAAAGCGAAGTATGGTAGCAAGGCAGAGGTGAAACGACATGATCTGGGATGGCAAGACAGAAACCATGGCGCGCCCGCAACTGCGGGAGCTCCAGTTGCGCAGGCTCAAGCGGGCGGTGAACGCCGCCTATGAACGCAGCGAGCTCTACCGCCGCAAGTTCGATGAGGCCGGCCTTAAGCCCCGGCACATCCGAACTTTGGAGGATGTGCGGCTGATCCCCTTCACGACCAAGGAGGATCTGCGCCGCGGTTATCCCTTCGGCATGTTCCAGGTGCCCATGGCGCAGGTTGTGCGCCTGCACGCCAGCTCCGGCACCACCGGCCAGCCCACCGTGGTTGGCTACACCCGGCGCGACTTGAACACCTGGAGCGACTGCGTGGCCCGCCTGGTCTGCATGGCCGGCGTCACCCACGAGGACATCGCCCAGATCGCCTTTGGCTATGGCATGTTCACCGGCGCCTTCGGCCTGCACGACGGGCTCACGAAGGTCGGCTGCACGGTGATACCGGCCTCAAGCGGCAACACCGAGCGGCAGCTGCTGTTCCTAAAGGATTTTGGCACCACGGTGCTGGTCAGCACGCCAAGCTATGCGCTCTATCTGGCCGAGGCCGCCGAGCGCGCCGGGCTGGATCCCAAGCGGGACTTAAAGCTGCGGGTGGGGCTCTTCGGCGGCGAGGGCCACAGCGAAAAGCTGCGCGCGGAGCTCGAGAGCAAACTGGGCCTGCTTTGTACCGAAAACTACGGCCTTTCGGAGATCATAGGCCCCGGCGTCAGCGGCGAATGCACCGAGCGTGCCGGCCTGCACATCAACGAGGACCACTTCTTTCCGGAAATCATAGACCCGGCCAGCGGCCAGCCGCTGCCGCCGGGGCAACCCGGCGAGCTGGTGCTCACGGCCATGACCAAGCAGGCGCTGCCAATCTTGCGCTACCGCACCCGCGACCTGACCACGCTGGACGAGACGCCGTGCCGCTGCGGGCGTACGCTGGTGCGCATGGCCAAGGTGCAGGGCCGAAACGACGACATGCTGATCATCCGCGGCGTCAACGTGTTCCCCACGCAGGTGGAGGAAGTGCTGCACGGCGTGAAAGAAGTGGGGCCGCACTACGAAATCATCGTGCGCCGCGAGGACGCGCTGGACGAGATGGAAGTGCTCGTGGAGCTGCTGGACGCAACGCTCTTGGAGCGCTACAGCGAACTGGAGCGGCTGACCGAGCGCATCCGCAAACAGCTGCGAGCGGCGCTGCTGGTGGACGCCAAGGTGCGCCTGGCGGAGCCGCAGACGCTCAAACGCTTCGAGGGCAAGGCCAAACGAGTGACAGACTTGCGCAAATGATAGAGGAAGGGCAGGGAAGGCTTTTGAAACAACTGTACCTGGGCAACGAGGCCGTGGCGCGGGGCGCTTGGGAGGCGGGCGTCACCGTTGCGTCGGCTTATCCGGGCACTCCCAGCACCGAGATTACAGAGAACCTGGCCAAGTATGACGAGATCTACGCCGAATGGGCGCCCAACGAGAAGGTCGCGCTGGAGGTGGCCGTTGGGGCCAGCCTGGGCGGCGCCCGGGCCATGGCTGCCATGAAGCACGTGGGCCTCAACGTGGCCGCGGACCCGTTGTTCACTGCTTCCTACAGCGGCGTGAACGGCGGCCTGGTTGTAGTCGTGGCCGACGACCCCGGCATGAACTCCTCCCAGAACGAGCAGGACACGCGCCTGGTGGCCCGGGCGGCGCTGGTGCCGGTGCTGGAACCGGCGGACAGCGGCGAGTGCCTGCAGTTCACCAAGCTGGCCTATGAATTGAGCGAGCGCTATGACACGCCGATCATCCTGCGGCTGACGACCCGCGTGGCCCACGCCCGCACGCTGGCGGAGGTTGGCGAGCGCACTGGGGTTGCCGTGAAAGCGTACAAGCGCGACATCATGAAGAATGTCATGATGCCGGCTATGGCCCGCAAGCGCCACTTGGTCGTGGAAGCACGCATGAACCGGATGGCGCAGGACGCCAACACGATAGACATCAACCGCGTGGAGCGCCGCGGCGGCAAGATGGGCGTCGTCACCAGCGGCATCAGCTATCAATATGTGCGCGAGGCGCTGCCCGAAGCCGACGTGTTCAAGCTGGGCCTCGTGTATCCGCTGCCGCTGGAGGCGCTGCGGGAGTTTGCCAAAGGCTATGAGACGCTGTACGTCGTGGAAGAGCTGGAGCCCTTCCTGGAGGACGCGCTGAAGGCCGCCGGCATTCCGTGCGTGGGCAAGGAGCTCTTCGGCGTGCAGGGCGAACTGGGGGCGCAAGTTGTCGCGCAAAAGCTGGCCGGCCGCGCCGCGCCTGCGGTTGCCGCCCAGGATCTGCCCATCCGCCCGCCGGTGCTGTGCCCCGGCTGCCCCCACCGCGGCACGTTCCACATCTTCAACAAGCTGGGCCTGACCGTGACCGGCGACATCGGCTGCTACACGCTGGCGGCGCTGGAGCCGCTGGCAGCCATGGACGCCTGCCTGTGCATGGGAGCGTCCATCGGCATGGCCCACGGCATGGAGAAGGCCCGAGGCCGCGGCGGCAAGGTTGTGGCCGTGCTGGGCGATTCCACGTTTATCCACTCCGGCATCACGGGGCTTATCAACGCCGTGTACAATGACAGCGCCATCACCGTGGCGATCCTGGACAACTCCATCACGGCGATGACCGGTCACCAGCACAACCCGGCCACCGGCAAGACGCTCAAAGGCGCCGACGCGGCCATACTGGATCTGGAGGGCCTGTGCCGCAGCCTCGGCGTCAAGGACCTGAAGGTCGCGGACCCCTTCGACATCAAGGCCTCTGAGGCTGCGCTCAAGGATTCGCTGGCCTTCCAGGGCCCCTCGGTCGTCATCTTCCGCAGCCCTTGCGCGCTGCTGCCCGGCCTTCCCCAAAAACAGCGCTACCGCGTGAACACCGAGGTATGCCGCAAGTGCAAGCGCTGCATGCGCCTGGGCTGCCCGGCCATCGAATCCACAGCCACCGGCGGCGTAGCGATCAACGCTGAGCTGTGCAACGGCTGCGGCCTGTGTGCCTCGGTGTGCCTCTTTGGCGCCATCGGGAAGGAGGAGGGCTGAACATGAAGAGCTGGAACATCCTCATTGCCGGCGTAGGCGGCCAGGGCACATTGCTGGCCAGCCGCGTGCTGGGCGCGCTGGCCCAGGCGGCCGGCTGCGACATCAAGGTATCCGAAGTGCACGGCATGGCCCAGCGCGGTGGCTCGGTCGTCACTTATGTCAAGATGGCCGACACCGTGCACACGCCGATCATAGAGGCTGGAGAGGCAGACGTACTGCTGGCCTTTGAGCAGCTGGAGGCGCTGCGTTACGCGCCCAGCGTGCGGCCCGGCGGCGCCATACTGCTCAACACCCAGCGCATCCTGCCCATGCCGGTCATCATGGGCAAGCAGCCCTACCCGCAGGACGTCGTCGCGACCCTTAAGGCTCGCGACGCCCATGTGCAGGCCATCGACGCGCTGGCGCTGGCCCAACGCGCCGGCAACACCAAGGCCGTCAACACGGTAATGCTGGGGCTTCTGAGCCGCAGCATGGATTACGATGAGGCGCTGTGGCTGGACGCTATCGCCCGCAGCGTGCCTGCCAAGCTGCTGGACGTCAACCTCAAGGCGTTCAAGGAGGGGAGGCGGGAGAGCGATGGTGTGGAATAGCACCTACGAGTGCATGGAGCGCGAGGACCTGGAGCGGCTCAAGCTGGACCGGCTGCAGCGCACCGTCAACCACGTCTATCAGAACGTTCCCTTCTATCGCGCCCGCATGCAGCGAGCCGGTGTGCTGCCCGGCGACATACGTACGCTGGCCGACCTGAGCCGCCTGCCCTTCACGACCAAACAGGACCTGCGCGACAACTATCCTTTCGGTCTGTTCGCCGTGCCCCAGAGCGAGATCGTACGCATCCACGCATCCTCGGGCACCACAGGCAAGCCCACCGTCGTGGGCTACACCCAGGGAGACATCGCCACCTGGAGCGAGCTCATCGCCCGGTGCATGGCGGCTGCCGGCGCGGACAAGCACAGCGTCATACAGATCGCCTATGGCTACGGCCTGTTTACCGGCGGCCTGGGCATGCACTACGGAGCCGAACGGCTGGGGGCCACGGTGATCCCCATTTCTGGCGGCAACACCAAGCGGCAGGTCATGCTGATGAAGGACTTCGGCACGACGCTGCTGGCCTGCACACCCAGCTACGCGCTGTTCCTGGCCGAGGCGCTAGCTGAGGAAGGCATCGACTTAAGCGAGCTCAAGCTGCGCACCGGCGTTTTTGGCGCCGAACCCTGGACCGAGGGCATGCGCCGGCAGATCGAGCAGCGACTGGGCATCCGAGCCATGGATATCTACGGCTTGAGCGAGATCATCGGCCCCGGCGTGGCCATCGAATGCGAGCAGCAGAACGGCCTGCACATCTTCGAAGATCACTTCATCCCAGAGATCGTGGACCCCATGACGCTGCAGCCCGTGGCGCACGGCGAAAAGGGCGAGCTGGTGTTCACGACGATCACCAAGGAAGGCATCCCGATGATCCGCTACCGCACGCGGGACCTGACCTTTCTGGACCAATCGCCGTGCCCGTGCGGGCGCACCCATGTGCGCATGGGCCGCATCCTGGGCCGTTCCGACGACATGCTGATCATCCGCGGCGTCAACGTGTTCCCGACGCAGGTGGAGAGCGTGCTGGCCAACTACGCCGACGTGGAGCCCCACTATCTGATCGTCGTGGACCGCGTCAACAACATGGACGTGCTGGAGGTGTGGGTGGAGATGTCCGAGCGGCTGTTCTCCGACA
>JAEZSC010000142.1 GCA_023422005.1 Bacillota bacterium
CTTCCTTCAAAATGCCGCTATTCTGGCATTTGCGCTTGAAACGCTTCAGTGCGCTTTCCAGCGACTCATCTTTGCCGACACGAACCTCAGACACGATAACCCCCCTTTCATTTATGGTTACCGCATCTATGCCTTGTGCACACTGCGGATAAACATGGATCCATTATACCTGTTTTTTTGTACTTTGTCGATGTTAGTTATTGCCCTGTGAGCCCGGATCGGTTGGAAAAAATAACGAAATCTTAGATTTTCGCCTTTTCGGTGACCTTCGCCGATCTTGCCCTTCACCCAACCGGATCATTTTCGTTGCTGATTACATTGTATCCCCGGATCAAAGCTTATGTGCTCCTGTGCCCATCTTATCACAAAACCGCCAAATTTCCAACGGATCAAGTTGTGGATGACCGCCGTCGGCTTTTGTTGTATGATAAGGAACCCACAAAAGCACAAAGGAGAGACCGATGGCACAAAAGCGCAGCGTGATACTGTACATCGCCGCCAGCCTTGACGGCTACATCGCCACCGAAGATGATTCGCTGGAATGGCTGTTCCGCGTGGAAGGAGAAGGTGACAACGGGTATGGGGCCTTCTACGACACCGTGGACACCGTGATCATGGGTCGCAGGACCTACGACTGGATCATGGAGCAAGAGCAGGGGCGCTTTCCCTATGCGGGCAAGGAATGTTATGTGTTCTCCCGCAACCGAACGGGCAACGACGGATATGTGACCTACGTGAGCGAAGACGCGGAGGCTTTGACCTCTCGGCTGCAGGCCCAAGAGGGAAAGAAAATATGGATGGTGGGCGGCGGCGGCGCGTTGCTGGATTTCCTGCGCGCCGGCCTTGTGGATGAGATCGTGATCAACATCGCGCCGGTGCTGCTGGGACGGGGCATCCCGCTGTTCCCCAAGGGGGAGTACAATATGGATCTGCAGTTGACGGGTATCCGCAGGCATGGCCAGTTTGCCGAACTGCTTTATGAGGTGAAAAGATAGGCGCATACGGGGATCGCTGGCGTCAAAGGGGCTGCCTCATCCGGCGAGGAACCGCAGCACCGCTTGGCACAGCGCCTGTTCATCCGCCGGCGGGAAGTACCCGTGGTGCGATTGCTCCAGATGCAATGTGGTTATCTTCGCATGGAGCAGGGCATTCTTCAGCTGCTCCGCGCTTTGGGGATGGACGGATTCATCCAGGGCTGACTGAGCCACCAGGACCGGGGCTGTCACGCGCTGCAGCATTGGCCGGATGTCGCGGATGTGCTCCAGCAGCAGCCAGAAGGGCCGCACCCACAGCGCCGCATGCAGCGGGTTTCCGCCGCAAATGCCGAATCCGGCGCGGTAGGCCCTCAGCAGGGCGTCGTCGCGCCGAGGGCTGCCCAGCAGCACCCGCAGGCTCAGCGCCAGCTGCCTGGGGCTGATGCGAAACCGCAGCGGCGCGTTGAGCAGCACCAGGCCGTCCACGGCCCTGCGGGAGGCATAATCCAGGCACAGCAGCGCCCCCAGCGAATGCCCGACCAGGAATACCCGCCGGTAGCGGCCGCGCGTTTCGTCGATGGCGCGCTGTACATGCTGCAGCCACGCGCCGCGGCGGGTGCGGGCGAAGTCGGCGTAGCTGCCGCCATGGCCGGGGAGCAGCAGGGCCGCGCAATCCAAACCGGCGGCGCTGGCCGCTTCGGCCAGTGGGCGCAGCTGCCCTGGGCTGCCGCAGATGCCATGGATGAAGATCACGATGTCTTTATGGCCCTTTAGCAGTTCATAACCTTTGTGGGGGTTGTTCATGGGACTCCTCTATACGGGCGACCCGCCCGCTCATTTTTTGGGGAAAGCATCTTCCGGCAGGCCATGGGCGCGGCAATACTCCCGCTTGTTCCGCTCCAGCGTTTCCTGCAGGTCGTCGCGGTCAGAGTAGCTCTTTATGATCTTATCCACCAAACCGGGTATGGGCTTGCCGGACACGGGCATCGTGCAGTAGGCCCGGATGGAGGGGGCCCAGCGCGCGCCGTCCTGCGCCGGTGTGAAGTCCAGCAGCGACCACTCGTCTTCGCCGGTGCGCCGATAGGTGATGGCCACGGGGACGATGCCGGCGGAGAATTCCGTACTCAGAAAACCGTCGCGGTAAGCAAAGTTTTCATACCACACGGTGGCCAGCACCTTGCGTCGGTCGCCTTCGTCGTAGCTGCCGTGGACGCGCGCCGCCGCTATGACCAGCGTGTCCGGGTCTTCCCGGAACCCTTCGATCACGGTTGGATAGACCAACCGCAGAATCGGGTCGTCGCCGCTGTAGACGAAATCCGGCAGCGAGAGAGGCGCTGACGCTGTGGCGGACGGAGCTGTCGCAGGAATCAGCGACGACACGGTGGAGAACAGCTCTGGCCGCACGACGGATGCTTGACCGGCGTAAAGTTCAGTCTGCACGCAGTTTTTGCCGTCCAAGCTGTACAGATAGTAGTTGCTATAGTCTGTGTGGCCCTCCCACCGCTTGGCCAGCCACCAGCTGTTATCCAATGTATTGATGTCAACGCCGTCGCTGGCATTGGTCTGGGTCAGGGCATCGAAGATCAGCGCGTTTATGGCGGCCTTCTCTTCGGCGGTGAAGGTTGAGCGTGTGGATAGTGTCTGGCCGCCGGGCCCAAGCAGTGCCAGGCGGTAGTCTTCCGGCGCCGGGGTGGCGGCAGGCGCCGGCGTGGCCGGCGGCGAAGACGCATCCATGAGCTGCTGCAGGCGGGCATAGAGCGCCGAATCCAGCGCGCGCACCGCGCCATCATCGCCCAGCTGGGCGAACACGCGCCCTTCGGACAGGGCCACGCGCAGCCGCATGTGAATGCCGGATTGGTCCGGCGGGTTCACGCGCACCTCATAGCCCTGGCGGCTGGGCATTTCCTGGGCTCGGCCGGCCTCGGTGGCATAAGCGGCAAACAGGCGGTTTATCAGCACCCATTCCTCATCGGTGAAGGCGGTGCGGGTTTTGACCGGGTTGCCGTTGGCGTCGGTTCGCTCCACGGCACAATCCAGCCACCCATAGGGCAGCCCGGCCAGCATGGATTGAAACCCTTCCTTCGTGGCACCGCGGCTGCGCACGTCGCCATAGACGGGGGACACATCCCGCAGAGTGAAGGTCTGAAGGTCCCAGATGTGCTCCTCATCCTCTCCAAGGGCGTTCCTCAAGGCAAAGGAGACCTCTTCCACGTTATCCACCAGAGAGAACACGATGGCCGCGCACCGACGCCATGTGAGCAGCGTCTGCGGTGATGTGGGCACATAGCTGCCGTCCAGCAGAACGCGGGCAGATATCCGGTAGGGGCGCACATCGGTGGTCAGCTCGAAGCCATCCAGCCGCGCGCCTGCCGGGTACTCCAGCAGGTTCAGGATGGCCCCGACCTTGCTGTTGTCGCCTACATAGGGCGTACGCTGCTCGTAGAGGCGGGCGGCCAGTGTGGTGTTGTCCTTTTTCTGCTCAAAAGGGTTGGCCACCAGCGCCACGACCGCGGCGGCAGCCGCGATGCCTGCTGCCGCGAGAACCCAAAGGAGCGGCTTGCGGCGGTTCCATATTCGCAAAATGCGCCCATCGGCGTGTTTCATGCTGCGCCTCCCTTGTGGTGATGACATAAGAAGTCTATCGCGATGGAGCGGCATCGTCAACCGCGGTTTGTCCAGCAATTTCGGCCTCTCGGCATAGCCGCTGTTGCGCACGGGCAGCGGCGGTGGTACAGTCTATGGTAATATAGCAAAAAACTGGACAGGAGGCGTGACCATGCGGTTTGGCATCTGTGCGGATTTGCGCGGCGTGAAGGAAGTGGCGCAGGCTGGCTTTGACTACATCGAGGGCGGGCTTTCCGGCCTGGCGGCGCTGGACGAGGGAACCTATGGGGAGATCGTCCGGGCGGTGGAGGAATCCGGCCTGCGGGCGGAGGCCTTCAACGTGATGCTGCCGGGCACCCAGCGGCTCACTGGCCCGGCGGCCGATCTGTATGCTGCAAAAGCCTATTTGGCCCCGGCGCTGCAGCGCGCGGCGCGGCTGGGCGCGCGGGTCATCGTGTTCGGCAGCGGCGGCGCCCGCGGCGTGCCCGAGGGCTGGCCCATGGATCAGGCTTTTGCACAGCTTGTGGATTTCCTTCGCGTGGCCGGCCCCATGGCCGCGGATCACGGCATCGCCATCGCCGTGGAGCCGCTGCGGCCCCAGGAGTGCAACATCATAAACACCGTGACCGAAGGGCTGGCGCTGGCCCGGGCGGCGGCCCAGCCCAACGTTGGCACGCTGGCCGACTGGTACCACATGACCGAGCAGAGCGAAGGCGCGCAGGGCATGCTGGACGCGGGCCCCGCGCTGCTGCACTGCCACATCGCCGCGCCGGGAAATCGGCGTTATCCGCTCCCAGGTGACGGCGCGGACTATTCGGCGTTCTTCGGCGCGCTGCGCGCCATCGGCTATGCCGGTCGCGTCAGCGTGGAGGGCGGCGGCAAACCCGAGGAATACGCCGCGACGCTTAAACGCCTCAAAGAGGAGCTTGTATGACCTACACCCATGTGATCTGGGATTGGAACGGCACTCTGCTGGACGACCGCGCGCTGTGCGTGGACATCATGAACGGCCTGCTGGCTCCCCGGGGCCTGCCGCCCATCGACGATGATTTCTACCAGGCCATCATCGAGTTCCCCGTGCAGCTGTATTACGAGCGCCTGGGCTTCGACTTCACCAAGGAGCCCTTCGAAGCCATCAGCGATCAGTACATCGCCGCCTATCAGGCCGGCTGGCGGCAGCTGCGCCTGCAGACCGGAACCATGGAGACGCTGGCGGCGCTGCGGGCGCTGGGCATCGGCCAATCCATCCTTTCGGCCTGCAAGGTTGCCCATCTGCACGAGCAGGTGGGGCACTTTGGCCTGATGCCGCTTATGCAGCGGGTGACCGGTGTGGACGACCACCACGGCCGCGGCAAGGCCCACCGGGCGGCGGAGCACTTGACATCTTTGGGCATCACCCCGCAATCCACCGTGCTCGTGGGCGACACGCTGCACGACGCCGAGGTGGCCCGCGCTTGCGGCATTGGCTGCATCCTCGTGAGCTTTGGTCACTACAACCACGTCCGCCTGGCGAGCGCCGGCGTGCCCGTGGCAGACAGCATGCAGGAAGTGCTGCGGATCATTTCCGGGAAATAAGACCGATCTCAAACCGGACGCAACGGGAGGAAGCCGCCATGTGGGAGAAGGCTTTGGAGTCATTCCTTGAGGAATGGCGCGATAAGGACGACGTGCTGGCGGCGGTGTTGACCGGCAGCCATGCCGCGGGCAACGCCACGCCTCGGTCGGATATCGACGTCATTCTGGTCCTATCTGACGGCGTGACCCATCGGGAGCGGGGCAACTGCGTGCGCGAGGGCCATCTGATCGAGTATTTCGCCAATCCCGCCGGGCAGATTCTGCAGTATATGCGGGAGGAGCTTGCCCAGGGTGTGCGTGCCGACGCGTGCATGCTGGCCAGCGGTACGGTGCTCTTCGACAAGACCGGCATCGTGGAGCAGTTGAAGGCCCGTGCCCGGCAGGACCTGGCCCAGCCGCTGCAGCCCATGGAACCCGCGGACCTGGAGATGACCAAGTACCACCTGTGGGACGGCTTTGACGAGGTGCAGCAATCCCGCCAGGAGGGGACCGGCGCTTTCGACTTCGCGTGCTCGGTGTATCTGCAGCAGCTTGCCGCCAATTATTTCCGCTTCCTGCGCGTGCCGCAACCGGCGGTGTACAAGCTGGTCCGCTATTGCCGGGATCAGGCCTATCGCGACCGCCTGCCCATCCCCGGACTGCCCGATTCTGTTTTCATGGAGAAGTTTCTGGAATGCCTGGACCAGCAGGACCCGCGGCAGAAGTTTCGGCAGGTGGATGCGCTGCGGGCTTATGTTGTGGAACGGCTCGGCGGCTTTCAGATCGACGGGTGGGCGCTGCGCACGCCGCGCACGGACAAGGCGGAGCGGCAAACGGAGACACCCATCGGCGATGGGCCGGAGGAGGTTCTGCGGGCCATACAGCAGGGCATGAAGAGGACCCACCGTGCCAGCGGCAGGGCGGTGATCCTGCGGGATGGGCACCTGCTGCTGATGCGCTACAAGGGCGGGGAGTATTACAACTTCCCCGGCGGCGCGGTGGAAGCCGGCGAGACGCTGGCGGAATGCGCCAAGCGGGAAGTGCTGGAGGAGACCGGCCTCACGGTGGACGTGGGGGAGGCGCTGTTTACGCTGGAGGTGGAGACCCAGCGCTGCGGAATTTCCGGCAACCCGCACCTCAGCATATTCTTCGCGTGCACGGTGGATGAGAGCCAGCCGGTGTTGGAGCCAAGCCACCCGGACCGCAGCCTGGACGACCCCACATGGTTGGCGGACGCCTACTGGGCGCCGCTGGACAGCCTGCGGCAGTTGAACTTTTTACCGTACATTCCCGACAGTATTTTGGCCTACGCCAACAGCGGCGTGTTCGAGCCCAGTTTTTTGAGCGGGCAGTTTGAGAAGGTAAAAGAACGCTAGGGTCTATAAGTGCATATTCGTGCCCACACAGCAGGAAGGGGTTTCGCGCCCGCGAGGCGCGACCAAGGGCTTTCCGGTCGCCCTTTGGAAACCTTCGGACCCGTCTTTCAATGCAAGAAATGGAAAATATTTGCTTACCTACTGACTATTTTTCGTTGCCGTAATCGTAGGGCCGTATTGCATACGGCCGATACGTCGCTCCCTGCCGCATTGGCACGATGCGGCAATCTGATCATTATTCCCCTCCGCCATTTATGGGGGAGGGATTGGGGAGAGGGCTCCTTGCCGACCGCCGGTCCCGCACCAGCAGATACACCAGCGCCACAAGCGCCGGGACTGCCCACAGAATCAGTTGATAAATATTACCCTGCCCGACTACAGTTGATTTAGCAGCCACATCCCATATGGCTGAGAGTTTGAGCAATAGGAATGCCAACCCCCACTGTAGAGCCAGCGCGTCCCACAGCCGCCGTCCCATGGCCTCAAAAAGCGCGGCCGCCACCAGCGCTGCGGCCAGAGCCTGCGCCGGCTCCGTAAAAATCAACGGGAATAGCAGCTCGTTCATTCCTAAAACCGATAGCATCAGCGGCGTATCCAATGTGAGGACAAGGCTGATGGCAGCCAGAATGAGGGCGCCGATGGTCAGGCTGGCTTTTCGCTGCCAAACGGGCAGCAGCAAAGCAGCCATTAATGCCACTTGGCCTGTCGCCTGCGGCACGGCCAATATGGAAGCCGTTGCGACGATCGCATACGGCGCGCTCAAATCGCCGGACGGGAGCTCCCACAGGCTATGCAAAGTCAGCGCCAGCGCCGTCAGAAACCCTGGCAGGGCAATCCAGCTGATGCGATTTTTCGCTCTGTCCTCCAGTGCGTGCTTGGCTTGATGCCATAGCAGCAGGATGGTCGCAAGGAAGCCCGCTCCCAGCCTCAGCATGAGGAGAGCCCCTATGAGCGTCCACACTGTGACGGCATCGGGTGATGGAGGTGCTGAGCTGGGCAAGCCCTGTGCCAGATGTGCAAGCGACAAGGTCTGGGCGACCAGTGTGGTGGTCATCAGGGACATTGCGGCGGGCAGCACAACGCCAAACGCGACAACCAACACTCCAACCAGCTTCCAAGGGTGCACGCTCCAGTGCGTGGTGGCGGGCTTCGGGGATTGCATCGGATACCTCATGGGGTTGTTTCGTTATCAATGTCTTGCAGTTGGGCTGTAATGCTTAAGGACGTTCTTGCTGCTCGCCGGTCCCGCGTCAGCAAGTATACCAGCGCCACGAGCGTTGGCACCGCCCACAGGATCAAGCGATGGATGGCACCTTGCCCGCTCACGGTTGCTGCGCCGGCCCCATCCCACTGGGCGGCGAGTTTGTCCAGCAGGCATGCTAAACCCCAGAGCAGCGCCAGCGCGTCCCACATCCGTCGTCTCACGGCCTCAAAAAGAGCGGCCGCCACCAGCGCGGTAGCCAGGGCCGACGCCAGCTCCGTGAAAAACCAGGGGAACAGCGGTGTGCCTGAGATCAGCTGTATTAGCCGCACCGGCAGCGAGGGGATGAAGCTGATGGCGGCCAATATCAATGCGCCGACGGTCAGGCTGGTTTGCCGCCTCCAAACGGGTAGAAGCAATGCCGCCTTCAGTGCCACTTGGGCCGTTGCCAGCGGCAGGGCCAGCACGGAAAACGCGGCGACCATCGCCGGCGCCGTATAGGAATCGCCGGGCGAGGGCTGCAACAGGCTGTGCAAAGACAGCGCCAGCGCCGTCAAAAAGCCCGGAAGAGCAATCCATCCGACGCGGTTCTGCGCGCGGTCCTCCAGCGTGTGCCTGGCTTGTGAACGCAGTATGAAGAGGGCTACAAGAATGCTCGCCGCCAGCATAACCACGAGGAGAGCCCCAATCAGCGCCCATACTACGGCGTCAGGGGAAGATGCAGGGCCAGGATTGGGCAGGTCTTGTGGCACACGTATGAGTGCGAAGGGCAGAATGACCAGCACGGTGGTCATGAGGGAAACGGCGACAGGCAGCACAACGCCATATAGGGCGGCTACCACCCCGGCCAGCTTCCAGGGGTGCACGCTCCAGTGCTTTTTTACGGGCTTCTCCAGTGATTGCATAAACACCTCTTGCCTTTGATTATGTGGGGAGAAAATGTTGGGCCAGCGCCCGAACGCGCCGGGAGAAGGCGACAAAGGGCCGGGCAGGGGAAATGCCCCGATCCCACATCAGCAGGCAGTACAGCGCTGCCAGCGCCGGCAGCGCCCACAGGGTCAGCTGGTGGGCGCCGTTCAGCCAGGTCGCCGCGCTGGCGCTGGCATCCGTGTTCCAAAGGCCACGCAACACCGAGAGAGCCATATACAGGCCCCACTGCAGCGCCAGCGCATCCCACAGGCGCAGCCGTACCATATGCAGCAGCGCCACTGCCACCAGGGCATAGGCCGCGTATTGCGGCAGCTGGAGCGTCCACCAGAACGTAGGCCGCGCTTCATTGCCTGAGGCCCACATCAGCATTTGCTGGGCCAGCGATGGCGCCAGCGCCACCGCCGCGACGATCAGCGAGCCGATCGCAAGACCGGTCCGTGGGCGCAGCACGGGGATCAACAGCGCCGCAATCAATACCGGCTGCATCGACACCAGCAGCGATGCCAGCGTGGCGGAGGCGATGTTCCATGCGTAGTCCAGCCGGCTGTCGGGCTGGCGCAGGCCCCAGAGGCTCATAGCCAACAGCGTTAGCACCACGGCCAGCCCCGGCAGCGCCTCCCAGCTTACGCGGTTTTGCGCCCGGTCGGCCAAACCCCGGCGGGCCTGCGCGCGCAGCACGACGGTGGTGAATACCGCCCATCCCGCCGCGAGCAGCAGCGTTGGCAGCACCAGCCAGGCCATCAGCGCGCCGGGGGTCGCCTCGGGGGCCATCATGCCGTTCAGGATTGCCAGAGACAGTGCCATCTGCGCCGCGGCCAGTGCGGCTGTGATCACGGCTGTCACCACAGCCAGCTTCGCGGAGTGGATGCTCCAATGGCGGGGAGAACCGTTGACGGCGGGGTGTTCCATGGCGGTCTGCCTCCATCCGGATAGAGTCATATAATCATACGATAATGCGTTGGCGGCGCGGCGTCAAGAGGCAAGGGGTGTCCGCCGTTAGTTGCGGGAACGCAGTGGTATATTTGTGGTATAATAGTCATCAATCGCCACCCCTACCCATCCCAACGCGGCGGACCCGCCGGCCGGCGGGCGGCCTACGAAAGCGGTACGAATGAAAACGGTGATATTGGCCGGCGGCCTGGGCACGCGCATTGGCGAGGAAACCCACCTCAAGCCCAAGCCCATGATCGACATCGGCAACATGCCCATCATCTGGCACATCATGAAGCTGTACTCCCACTACGGCTTCTACGACTTCATCATCTGCTGCGGCTACAAGGGCTACCAGCTCAAGGAATATTTCAGCAACTACTACCTGCACCACTCCGACGTGACCTTCGATTTCGGCAACGAAAACCACATGGAGCTGCACAACTGCCACAGCGAGCCCTGGCGGGTCACGCTGGTGGATACCGGTCTGGAAACCATGACCGGCGGCCGCGTGCGGCGCATCCGGCCTTATGTCGGCGATGAGCCCTTTATGCTGACCTACGGAGACGGCGTGGCGGACGTGGACATCCCGGCGCTGGTGCGCTTCCACCAGGAGAGCGGACGGACGGCCACGATCACCGCCGTGCAGCCCGGCGGGCGCTTCGGCGTGCTGGATATCGACGAGCGCGACCGGGTTGTCGCCTTCAAGGAGAAGAGCCGGGAGGACGGCGGCTGGGTCAACG
>JAEZSC010000008.1 GCA_023422005.1 Bacillota bacterium
CTGGCTGGCGATCTCGGTGACCGAGGCGGAAAGCTCCTCGATGGCGCTGGCCTGCTCGGTGGCGCCCTGGGAGAGGGCCTGGCTGCCGTCGGACACCTGGCGGGTGCCGCCGGCCACCTGTTCGGCGGCGAAGGCCAGATCGCCCAGAACCTCGTTGAGGGTATCCTGCACGGCGTTCACCGATTCGGCCAGCGTGCGGAAACTACCGTTGTAGTCGGTGCTCATATCCACCGTATAATCGTTGGCAGCCATGGCGCCCAGCACTTGTGCAGCCTCATTGAGCGGCGTCTCGATGGCGTCCAGCGTGTCGTTGATGCCGCCGATCAGCAGCCGGTATTTGCCCTCGAAGCGCTGTGCGTCGCCGCGGGCGTCCAGGTTGCCAGCCACGGCCTCGGCGCTTAGGCGGTTGGCTTCGCCCACCAGCGCCTCCAGCGTGGACATGGACTGGACCACGGCGGGCACCAATCGGTCGTTTTCGCTTCGGCGGCCCACGTTGCGGAAGTACTCCAGCCGGCCCGTGTCCCCTCTGGCAATCTCTTCGAGCACCGCCTGCAGGCTGAGCAGGCGGTCCCGGGTGTCGTTGATGCTCTGGGCCATGCGCTGCGGCAGGCCGGCGTACTTGCCCTCTATCTTGACCGTATAGTCGTTGACAGAGATACGGTCCAGCACGCCCATGGCCTCGTTGATCGGCGTGACGACGCTGTCCAGCGTGGCGTTGAAGCCTTCTACGATTTTATGGAAGTCGCCCTGATGGCGGGTGGCGTCGGCGCGTACGTCCAGAGCGCCCTCCACGGCGGCGGCGGACAGCATGTTGACGTCGGCAACCAGTAGATTCACAGCGTCGATACACGTGTTCAGGTTGTTCTTGATCTCGTTGAAGTCGCCGTTGTAGGCGTCGGTGATCTTTGGCGGTATGTCGCCGCGACTGATGCGCTGCACGTAGTCCGCGGCCATGTTCAGCGGGCGGATGACGGCGTCCAGCGTATCGTTGATGCCAGAGATGATCTGTGCGTAGTTGCCCATGTGCCTGCTCACGTCGGCGCGGGTGGATAGGATGCCCTGCCTTGCGGCCTGCGCCAGCATGGTGGAATCCTCCTGCATGCGGTGCAGCGAAGCCCGGGCGCGGTTGAGGTTGACGATCATGATTTTGGGATCGCCCAGATAGGCATCCTCGTCCAGCTCCGGCAGCTCGGCGCCATTGGCCATGCGCTCCAGCTGGGCGGCGGCAGCCTCCACCGGGGAGAGCACGGCGTCCAGCGTATCGTTGATACCGGCAATGATCTGGGCGTAACCGCCCTTGTGGCGAGAGAGGTCGGCGCGGGTCTTGAGCTGACCTTCCCGGGCGGACCGGGAGAGCATGACAGCGTCTTCCAGCATGCAATTGAGCGAGTCGCGTACGCGGTCCAGGCTATCACGGATCATCTGGAAATCGCCGCGATAGAAGTCGGCGTTTTCGTCGGTCTGTTCTTCTCCTTTGGCAATCCTCTCCAACTGGGCGGCGGCGGTCTGCAGGGGCTTGATGACTGCGTCCAGCGTGTCATTGACGCCTTCGATGATATGCCGGAAGTTACCCTGATGGCGTGTGGCGTCGGCGCGGGCGGAGAGTTGGCCCTCGGTGGCGGCGGCGGACAACAGATTGGCATCTTCCACCAGAAGGTTGACGGCGTCAATACAGGTGTTCAGATTATTCTTAATCTCGTTGAAGTCGCCATTGTAGGCGGCGGTTATTTTTTCTGGGATGTCGCCGCGGCTGATGCGCTGCACATAGTCTGCGGCCATGTTCAGCGGGCCCACTACGGCGTCCAGCGTGGCGTTGACGCCGTTCATAACCGCGCGGAACTCGCCTTGATGGAGGCTGCCGTCCACGCGGGTGGAGAGCTTGCCCTCCACGGCGGCGGCTGACAGCATGTTGGCGTCGTTGACCAGGCTGCGTACTGCGGTCACGACCTTGTCCAGCGCCGCGCCCATCAGGCCAACCTCGTCCCGGCGGTCCAGGTTCACCTGCGTGCTCAGGTCGCCCTGAGCCACGGCCATGGCCACATCGGCCACACGCTTGAGCGGCTTGCTCAGGCCCCTGCCCACGAAGAAGCCCAACCCCAGCGAAGCCAGTGCCGCCGCTGCCATCAAGGCCCACATAGTCAGCTCGGCTGAGGCGGTTGTCTGTTCACCCTCTTTTCCAAGCTTTTCAGCGTTTCGTTCAAGCTCTGACCGGATTGCTTGTATGGCTTCGGTCACGGCGGTGGATAGCACATCGTTGGCCTCTTCATTCATAAAGGCGACGGCCTCGTCGTCCTTGTTGCCGCGGGCCAACTCCACGATGTGATCCTTGATGGGTAAATAAGCATCCAGAGAAGTCTTGTATTGGGCCAGCAAAGCGCTCGTGTCGGCATTGTCTACGCTGGCGAGCAGCTTCTGATAGGCCGCGTCCATCTCGTCAAACTTCTCCTGGAGGTTGATAATTTCCTTATCGATGGCCGTGGGGTCGCTGTGCAGGATCACGTCCCGCAGTACCACGCGGGAGCGTTGGTACATTTCCGTCAGCGAGCCGGCCTGGTTCAGCGGCACGGCGCTGTTGTGATACATCGTATCCTGTATTTTGCCCAATCCGTAGATACCGGTTATGCCGACCAGCCCCACGGCTGCGGCGATCAGGGCCACCATGCCAAACGCGATCAACAGCTTTGAAAAAATGCCCATGTGTCGCAGATTCAAGTTCTTTTCCTCCACCAACCTTAATATGAATACCGATGTTCTTTACATTCCCTGAATATTTGCGTATAAACACAGAAAGACGCTAGGGTTTCGATATTTTTCGCTATAATTTTACATTGCACGGAGTTTGAAAAACTGCTTGGTGTTGAGTTGATCTTGATTGAGAGCACCGATCGTGCTACCATTACAAAAATTGTCTTTCCGGTCAGGAGTGTGTGGGATGAAAGCGATCATCACCGTCATCGGCCGCGACATGGTGGGCATCATCGCCCGCGTGTCGGCCACGTTGAGCCAGCACAACGTGAACATACTGGACATCAGCCAGTCGGTGCTGCAGGAGTACTTCGCCATGGTCATGCTTGTAGACCTAAGCGGCGCTCAGATCCCCTTTGCCGAGCTGCAGAACCGCCTGGAAAGGGAGGGCCAGACCGTGGGTGTGGTCATCCGTATACAGCACGAAGCGGTGTTTGAAGCCATGCATCGCATTTGATCATTTGGGAGAACACAGATGCTCAGCCATACCGAAATATTGCAGACAATACGGATGATCGAGCAGGAAAACCTGGACATCCGCACGATCACGATGGGTATTTCACTGCGGGATTGCTGCCACAGCGACGGTGAAGCCTGCCGAAAGCGCGTTTATGACAAGATCTGCCGCCAGGCCGAGCGCCTGGTGCGGGTGGGGGAGGACATCGAGAGCGAGTATGGCATCCCGATTGTAAACAAGCGCATCTCGGTGACGCCCATCGCGCTGATCGCAGAATGCACCGATGATACCGATTACGCGCCCTGGGCACGCACGCTGGAGCAGGCCGCCTGCACCGTTGGTGTGAACTTTCTGGGCGGCTTTACGGCGCTGGTGCACAAGGGATACACCAAGGGCGACCGTATCCTGATCGAGAGCATCCCTGAGGCGCTGGCCGGCACCAGCCGTGTGTGCGCCTCGGTCAACGTGGCTACGACCCGTGCCGGCATCCACATGGACGCCGTGGCGCAGATGGGGCGCGTTATCAAGCGCACGGCGGAGCTGACTGCCGCGCAGGGCGCGCTGGGCTGCGCCAAGCTGGTCGTGTTCGCCAACGCCGTGGAGGACAATCCCTTCATGGCCGGCGCGTTCCACGGTGTGGGTGAGCCCGAATGCGCCATCCACGTGGGCGTCAGCGGCCCCGGCGTTGTCAAATGCGCGCTGGAGCAGGTGCGCGGGCAGAGCTTCGACGTCGTGGCCGAGACCATCAAGCGTACGGCCTTCAAGATCACGCGCATGGGCCAATTGGTGGCGCAAGAGGCGTCCCGGCGGCTGGGCGTGGAGTTCGGCATTGTGGACTTAAGCCTTGCACCGACGCCGGCCATCGGTGATTCCGTGGCCGACATCCTGGAAGAAATGGGTCTGGAGAGCACCGGTGCGCCGGGCACCACGGCTGCGCTGGCGCTGCTAAACGACGCCGTGAAGAAGGGCGGTGTGATGGCCAGCTCCCACGTGGGCGGCCTTTCCGGTGCGTTCATCCCCGTGAGCGAGGACGCGGGCATGATCTCCGCGGTGCAGCGCGGGGCGCTGTCGCTGGAAAAGCTGGAGGCTATGACCTGCGTGTGTTCCGTAGGCCTGGACATGATCGCCGTGCCCGGCGACACCACGGCGGAAACGCTGTCTGCCATCATCGCCGACGAGGCTGCCATCGGTGTCGTCAACAACAAGACCACCGCCGTGCGCATCATACCCGTGCCCGGCGGCAAGCCCGGCGATGTCGTGGAATTCGGCGGACTGCTGGGCCGCGCGCCCATCATGCCGGTGAGCCGCTTTTCCAGCGCGGCATTCATCCAGCGCGGCGGCCGCATACCCGCTCCGCTGCACAGCCTGCGAAACTAAGAGCGGCATTGTATAGTTAGGCTCTGGGCAGGACTGCTTTTGCAGTTTTTTCGTGCCGGCGGTATACTATCTCTTATCATGAATGACGAACCCAACCCCATCTTGATGAACAGCACAGAACAGGCCGGGCTGTGGCGGCGTATCCGCGGTGCGGGCGGAGAGCGGCAGAGCTCTCTGCTGGCCAGCCTCAGCGGCAACATCGGCTTTTTCCTGTCGCTGATGGTGTCACAGCGGCTGTGCGGCAGCCCGCTGTATGGCGGCGTTTTTACGCTATCGGCGCAGATGGCGCTGCTGTGCCTGGCAGTGTTCGCCAGCCCTGCGGGCCGCCGTCTGGGCCGGGGCGAACGCCTGCGTTACGCGCTGATGTCGCCTCTGGCGGTGCTGATATCCGCGGCCATCCTGCTGGTCTTCCCATGGGTGGCCCACCGGGAGGGCGTGGTGCTGCTGCTGCTCTACGCGCTGGTGCAGATGCTGGGCAGCGCTCTGTTTGTGGGCACGCCGCTGGCCGGTGCGCTGTGCCGCCAGGGCCGTGGCGCTGGGCTGTGGGCAGCGCTGTATGCGGTGGTGGCGGTGCTGTGTGCGCAGGTGCTCTACCAGCTGGATTTCTGGGCCGGTGTGCTCGCTGCGGCAGGGCTGGGGATAGCCGCGCTGGGCCTGGGCCGCCACAGAGACCCAAGGCCTGCTGATGACGCCGCATCCGCGGCCCGGCCCGATGAGCTGCGCCGCGGCAACGCTTTTCGTCATTTCTGGGCCATGAACGCCAACATCCATGTGGCGGTGGAATGTTCGGTGCAGCTGCTGCTGTGCTATCTGCTGGCGCTTCCCGTGGACAGCCATTGGGACGCATTGGGCAGGGCTGTGGCGTTGGTGGCGCTGTTCGCGGTGTCCGGCCTGGTGTCGCGCCGCTTTGTGCGCAGCCGGCGGCTGGGTGCCGTGGGCCGCAACACGCTGTACATTGCCTTCGCCCTGCTGTGGCTGGTCATCAACCTGAGGGTCAACGGCAACGCCGAGAGGTTGGACGCCGGTGACATCTACGCCACGCTGGCCGTGGTTTCGCTGTGCGTTGCGGTGCTGTTCTCGGTGGTGCACGACATGGGCCTGGACATCCACACGGTGAACAACCTTATGAACGCCCAACTGGACGAGAACGCAGGCCGCGCCCTGAACGCCGCCTTTGAGCATTGGACGCTGTTCGTGTCTCGGTTCTCACTGCTGATGGTGCTGGGCCCGTTGGCGCTGGCGCAGGATGCCGTCGCCCCCGGCGGTATGGATCTTCCATCCATCCTGGGCAAATACGCACTGCCGCTGCTGCCGGGCTTTTTTCTACTGTTGGGATTGGGCGCGGCGCTGCGCCAGCCGTTGACGCGCCAGTACGAGATCAAGCTGCAAAAATACCGGGAGTTGCTCAGCTCCGGCCGGGTCAACCGCGCGCTGGAGGAGCGCCTGCGGCTGGTGTTGGTGCAAAAATACAGCAAGCGCATCGGTATACAGATTGTAAAGGCCATCTTGCGGCCGTTCTTCCACCTGCGGCTGGTTCACCTGGAGCGGGTGGATACCGCACAGTTCCCGGCGGTGTTTGTGTGCAACCACTCCGAGGTGTATGGCCCCATGGCGGCGGTGCTCAACCTGCCCTATTACATCCGGCCGTGGATCATCCACGAAATGGTGGACCGGGAGCTGATATGGGAGCACACCAAAGGCACGGTGGACCGCCAGACCTGGCTGCCCGCGCCTGTACGACGGCTGGTCGCCCGCATCGTGGTACCCATCACGGCGTGGTGCATGCGCTCCATGGAGCCCATCCCCGTGTTTCGCAGTGACATCCGCGAGATCACGCGCACGCTGATGGCCAGCGCCGACGCGCTGCAGGCTGAGGACAACATATTGATCTTCCCCGAGGACCCCACCCGGACCGACGGTTACGTGCGCGAGGGTGTGGGGGAGTTTTACAGCGGGTTCGTGAACATTGCCAAAGCGTACCACCGCCAGAGCGGTCGCGCCGTGACATTTTACAGCGTGTATGCCGACAAGCACCGCCGTACGCTGAGTTTTTCACCGGGTATCACCTTTAACCCAGACGCGCCTTTCCATGAGGAGAAGCAGCGGGTGACCGAAGGCCTGCGCCGCGAGATGATGGCACTGGCCGGCATGGTAGATGCGTCACAGACTACATCAGAATGACACATTTGCGGATGCCGCCGCCCATGGCCACAACCTGGCCGAAGATGCCTGGCACCTGCTCCAGCGACACCGTGTGGCTGACCAGGGCCTCCAACTGAATGTCGCCGGATACAGCCATGCGCTGCACCTGGGCGCCTTGGGCCATCGTGGAATAGAAGGACCCCAGAATCCCCAGATGGCGGCGCAGCACCAGCTCCGAAGGCTGGAGCAGATATTCGGCGTGTTCGCCGATGGTGACCAGATTGCCGCCGATGCGCAAGGCTCGCAAGCCCGGCTCATAGGCGCGTGAGTTCCCGGAGCATTCCAGTACGCTGTGTACGCCCAGGCTGTCGGTACGCTCCCGCACCCGCTCGGGCAGGCCGTCGCCGGGCTCCAACGCCTCCCGCGCGCCCAGCGCCAGCGCCGCCGCCCGGCGCTCGGCCACCGGGTCCACCGCCAGCACCGCCGCGCCCATGGCCGAGGCCAGCGCCACCGCTGCCAGCCCCACAGGCCCGCAGCCGCTCACCAGTACGTCAGTGCCGGCCACTTCCGGCAGCCGCTGCAGCGCCGCAAAAGGTGTGCCCCAGTTGTCCATGATCAGGCAGCCCTGTAGAAAGCTCAGGCTGTCGTGCAGCCGCAGGCAGTTGCGCGCCGGCGTCACCAGATATTCGCTGTATCCATGGTTGACGTCCCGGCTTCCATCCCAGTTGGGGCAGCGCACGAAGGCCCCGGCGCGGCACGCAGGGCAGTGGCCGCAGCCTACGACGTTGTTCACGGCCACGCGGTCGCCCTCGCGCAGGCTGTGCACGCCCGCGCCCACCGCTACGACCTCGCCGCAGGCCTCGTGGCCAGCCACCGCCTGCGAATACGCCGGAACAAACCAGTACCACTTGTCGGAGCCGCAGATGCCCGAAGCGCGCACCCGCAGCAGCACCTCTCCGGCGCCGGGCGTGGGAATGGGTTCCTCCACAACGCGCAAGTCCTGCGGCCCAAAAGCTCTGACGACCTTCATATTCTCCATGGCGGCCTCCCCAAATATTTAGTTGTGTATTCGATATGGATTAACAGTCGCTCTCCGGAGCGTCGGTCTGCTCGCCGGGCAGCGGGATGTCCTTGATCAAATCCTTGACGACCTCACCGCCGATGATGAGGCCCGCAACGGACGGCACGAAGGAGATGCTGGCGGGGATCTGCCGGCGGATCGTGCAGGTGCGTTTGGTGCCCTTGGGGCACACGCAGTGCTTGGCGCAGCTCAAGCCCTCGGTCATGGCCGGCGTGCACGGCGTTTCGCGGGAATAGACGACCTTGCAGCCATCCACACCCCTGCGGCGCAGCTCTGTTCGCATGACCCGCGCCAGCGGGCACACGGAAGTCTCGTAGATGTCCGCGACCTCGAAGCGCGTGGGGTCCAGCTTGTTGCCCGCACCCATGCAGCTGATCACCGGTATGCCCAGGCGCTTGGCGTTTTCGATCAGGTCCAGCTTGGCCTTCACGGTGTCCATGGCGTCGATGATGTAATCATAATCGGTTCGCACCAGCTCCTGGGCGCAGTCCGGCAGATAGAACCGCTGATGGGTTTCCACCTGGGCGCGGGGGTTGATGTCCAGAATGCGCGCCTTCATGGCTTCCACCTTGGGCTGGCCCACGGTGCTGTGGGTCGCGTGCAACTGGCGGTTTAGGTTGGTCAGGCAGATCAGGTCGTCGTCCACCAGCACGAAAGCACCTACGCCGCAGCGGGCCAGCGCCTCCACCGCGAAGGTGCCCACGCCGCCGATGCCGAATATGGCTACTTTGCTATGGGCCAGGCGCTCCATGGCTGGCTTGCCCAGCATGAGTTCGGTTCTGGAAAATTCGTTGAGCATTGTGTTCTCCGTTCAAAAGCCTTATCCGCATGAACATAACGCTACAAAAAGCCCTTGTCAAGAGCGGGTGCGATGGGCAACATAAGGCGTCGCTTCGCAAGGTTGCCTTTACAAGCCTTGTATACTATAATAGTGATTTGGATCGAGAGGCTATATAGCTTAAGAAAGGGCGTTTGCTTGAAGATACGTCTGCAGAACCTGATGAAAAATCTGTTCCATTACGGCATCGTGGGCGGAATCGCCGCGTTGGCTGAGTGGATTTCATTCTATATCAGCAATGAGCCTCTGCACATCAACCACATGTGGTCCACGTGCATTGCGTTCGTCGTGGGCACGGCCACCAATTTTTTCCTGGCCTCGCGCTTCGTGTTCAAAACCAGCAAATATACGCGGGCCGGTGAAGTGGCTTTGGTGTATCTGGTCAGTCTCTTCGGGCTGCTCTGCAACCTGGGGCTCATGCGTCTGTTCGTGGACACCTGGCAATGGTGGCCCATGCTGTCCAAGATCCTCGCCACCGGCATCGTGTTCCTGTGGAACTTCCTCTCCCGGAGATATCTGATCTACCGCGAGAAGGGTGCGGAGAAGCGGCCTGCCGCAAGGACAGCGTCCATCCGTCCGGCCCATGGAGCCGTATACCATGTGGCTCCGGCCGACGAGGCGCCGAAGGCCAAACAAACGGAAGAAGCCTAAGTCCATAAATAACCTGCAATCAAACCCTCCTTATTGGAGGGCTTTTTTGTTCTGCCAGTCGTCTCCTTTCACATGCGCTGCGCTTGCTTCCCACTAACACATAATCGAGTCAACGGAACAATATGATAATTCCATACATCCTATGGGAGGTTTGCTGCATGAAAAAGTCAAAACAGCTGGGCTTCGTGCTGATTGCGGCGCTGATGCTGCTGTCGCTTGCGGCCTGCGCCACAACCCCCACCCCCGGGGTATCCACCCCTGCGGCGTCAACCGCCGCCAGCACCCCCTCGGCACAAGCCGCTACCACCACGGCGGAAACCACCGCGCCGCCCGTGGAGCCCACCGGCAACGGCGACATCCTGTCTCCCTATGGCAAATACGCCGAGCCCATCACCATTTCCCTCCCCAAAGGCGCCTCTGCAGATCCCCGTTTTGCGCAGGGCGACACCATCGACAACAACTGTTTGACCCGCATCATCAAGGACAAGCTGAACATCATCGTGAAAATCGCCTGGGAAGTGGAGGCCAGCGAATACGTCAACAAGCTGTCGCTGAACATCGCCTCCAATGACCTGCCGGACGCTTTTACGCTGTATGCGCCCAACAACTACCTGGTCTACAAGCAGCTCGTGGAAAATGACATGCTGGCCGACCTTTCACAGGCCTATGAGAAGTGCGCCGGCGACTACATGCACAAGACATTCAACTCCTTCCAGGAGAAGAACCTGGAGCCCTTCCGGGAAGACGGCAAGCTGATGGGCATCGCCGGCGGTTTTTACGGCTATGAGCACAACCTGCTGTGGGTCCGTACCGATTGGCTCAAGCAGTACAATCTGCCCGAACCCAAGACGCTGGATGACGTTGCCAACATCGCCAAGACCTTTGTTGACAAGAACGCCGGTGGCAAGGGCAATGTCGGTCTGGTCATGGAGTCCAAGTACCCCGCCAGCAGCAATATGTACGCCGGAACGGCAGTCTTCGGCGCGTTCCACGCCTATCCGAAAACATGGGTCAAGGATGCCAGCGGCAAGGTCGTCTGGGGCAGTGTGGCGCCGGAAATGAAGGCCGCCCTGCAGGTGCTGGCCGATTGGTACAAGAACGGCGTCATAGACAAGCAGTTCCCGACCCGTACGGCCAGCGGCGCCGTGGACGCCCTTGTGAAAGACGGCCAGTGTGGCATCTTCTTCGCTCCGTGGTGGTTCCCCTATGTGGCGTTCCCGGATTTCCCGAAGAACAACCCCGACGGTGATCTCGTGGCCTTCAACGCTCCGCTGGACTCCGCCGGCAAATACAACATTCTTTGGCCGGGCCCTGCGAATACGGTCATTTGTGTCAACAAGAACTATGAGCACCCCGAAGCTGTCGTCAAGATGCTCAACGTAGAGTTCGACGCCTGGAGAGGCATCGATCCGGCCCTCTATGAGCTCATTCGGCCCTCGCTGGACGCCGGAACCGACTGGACTTACCTGTTCCCGACCAGCGGCGTGAACCTGGAGTTCGCCGACTGCATCCCGAACGTCGGCTTCCTCACGAAGAACTACATCGACAACGGCAAGCTGGAAGGCAAGCCCGGCGTGTTCCATTCCACCTTCGACCAAAACCTGGCTAAAGGCGCAAAAAAGTGGGTGGACACGAAGTCGTTGGACGACTCCGGCTGGCTGGATTATCACGCCAGGTATCAGGCATCCAACATCGTAGCCAATCCCGAAGTGCAGATCACCTATCCAGCGTTCTCGTTCTCCACGAAGTCCATGGTGGACCTGAAGGCCAACCTGGATAAAATGGAAGATGAAGTGATGCTTCAGATCATCATCGGCGAGAAGCCTGTGGACTACTTCGACACCTTCGTTTCCGATTGGTACAAGCAGGGCGGCGACACCATCACCGCCGAGGTCGCGGAGTTGGTCAAGTAAACGATCGGAGAGGGGCTGTCTTCTACTTACATATCGGCATTACCAAAAGTTGAGGCGAAGGTTTCCAAAGGGCGATCGCAAAGTCCTTTGGTCGCGCCAGCAGGCGCGAAATTCTTTCCCTTGCATGGCATATGTAATTTATGTATTTAGCGCGACAGCCCCTTTTGATCTGGGAGGTCTATGAATATAGAGGTTGTAGCCGATGAGAAACAAAAAGCATGAGATACACTACAATGTGATGATGATCCCGGCCATGGCGTTTTTGATCGTCTTCAACATCATCCCCATGTTCGGTATCGTGATCGCCTTTCAAAGGTTTATTCCGGCAAAAGGGGTGCTCGGTTCGCCGTTCGTGGGCATGGCCAACTTCGAGAAACTACTGCTGTTTCCCGATGTGGGGCAGGTGTTTTACAACACTGTCACCATCGCTTTGGCAAAAATCCTATTGGGCTTGGTGATACCGGTCCTTTTCGCGCTACTGCTCAACGAAACCCGGTTCAGGTTTTTCAAAAGAACCGTGCAGACCATCGTGTATCTGCCGTACTTCCTGTCCTGGGTCGTTCTGGCCGTCATGTTCAACAACATCTTCTCCTATACGGGCATCGTCAATATGATTACGCAGGCGTTTGGGCAGGAGCCAGTCATGTTCATGATCAACAACTCCGCGTTCAAGCCCATCATCATATTCACCGACGTTTGGAAGAATTTCGGTTACGGGGCCATCATCTATCTGGCAGCCATCACCAACATCGACCCCAGCCTGTATGAGGCCGCGGACATCGACGGCGCCAATCGTATGCAGAAAATCCTGTATGTGACGCTGCCGTCCATCATGTCCACGGTAATCCTGATGGCTACGCTGTCGCTGGGCAATGTGCTAAACGCCGGTTTTGAGCAGATTTTCGCCATGGCGACGCCGCTGGTTTACAAATCCAGCGACATCATCGACACCTACGTGTACCGCATGGGCCTGATCAACCTGCAATTCAGCTTTGCAACGGCGGTGGGGCTGCTGAAGTCCGTCGTCAGCTTCATACTGATCGTGCTGTCCTACATACTTGCGGACCGATATGCCGGCTATAGAATCTTTTAGGTGCGGGTGAGAAAGATGCATAGGAAGGTACAGCTCTACGACATCATCATAGCCCTTGCGCTGGCATTGATCGCTTTCACCTGCGTGATCCCGATCCTCAACGCCATAGCCATCTCCTTCAGCGACAAGACCAGCGCCGCAGTGGGCCGGGTCGTTTTCTGGCCCATCAACTTCAACGTGTCCTCCTACATACAGATCCTGCAGGAGGGCCGGTTTTTCACTGCCTTCGGCGTTTCCATCAAGAGGGTTATACTGGGCGGCCTGGTCAATGTGGCGCTGGTCATCCTTACGGCCTATCCGCTGTCCAAGGATCCCAAGGTCTTCCGCCAGCGCAACATCTATATGTGGATCATCGTGTTCACAATGCTGTTTAACGGCGGCCTGATCCCAACGTTCATCCTGGTTAAGAGCCTCAACCTGCTGGATTCCATTTGGTCGCTGATCCTGCCCGGCGCGGTGCCGGTGTTCAGCGTCATCATCTTAATGAACTTTTTCAAAGGCATTCCCAAGTCGCTGGAAGAGGCCGCCATCGTGGACGGCGCCAATCCGCTGACCGTCCTTATCCGTGTGTTCATGCCGCTGGCTCTACCATCCATCGCGACCATTGCGCTTTTTTCCATTGTAGGCCACTGGAACGCTTTCTTTGACGGCAAGATTTTTATAAACACACTGCTTAAACAGCCTCTTTCCACCTACATCCAGTCGCTGACCGTAGAGCTGAATTTCCAGACCATGCAGAGCCTGAAACCCGAAGAAATCATCCGGCGGCTGGAGATGAGCAATCTGACGTTCAACTCGGCCAAGGTCGTCGTTTCGATGGTGCCGATCCTGATCATCTATCCTATGCTGCAAAAATACTTCGTCACCGGCATTGTCATGGGTGCGGTGAAAGAATAATATCCAGAATTGTTAGCAATTATCCAGATGCCCGGCGATTTGGACGATGGAATGTCAATGTCATTCAGAACAGGCAACACTTGCATTTGGCAAAGCATGCACCAGCGGTTATATTGTAGAAGCAGGATGATTTGTTTCATCCGCAAGTTTTTTGCACCAAAGAAAGGATACGCCGATGAAGAAGTTCATCCAGCCGCCCATGCTGGCGGCGCTGGCTGCGGCGTTGGTCTTGGTCGTCGGCCTGAGCGCGCCGGCAGACAAGCCTGCGCTGCTGGCGGCCGGCGAAACGGTGCTGACACCGGCGCCTAGCGCTTCTTATACACCCGCTGCTTCGCCCACGCCCACGGCAACACCTGCTCCTGATGCCTCGGTACAAACTCAGGCAGCAGCTACGACCCTGGCGCCGCAGCCGGCCGCCACAATAACGGCCAGCGCAACACCTGCGCCCGCGGCGACGCCGGAGCCGGACACCGCAATATCCAAGGGCCAGACAGTGAAAGCGCTGCACATCAACGTATATGACCTGAAAAACTTGCGGGCTCTGGGCGACGCTGCTCAAAAGGAGCTCGCGCCTATGGGCATCAACACGCTGATCGTAGAGATTGACGACCGTTTCCAGTTTCAGAGCGATCCCAAGATATCTGCCGGGGACATCACTGCCGACGATGCCCGCGCCTTTGCCAAGCAAGTCCGGGATGCAGGCATCGACGTGATACCGCTGTATAACTCCTTAGGGCATCAGGGCGCCGGTTGGCGGCGCAACGCGCTGCTCAAGGCTTACCCGGAATTCGATGAAACGCCCGATGTGCCCACCGGCGCCGGTTTGCCCGAATTTTATACGCCGGCCTGGTGCCCTTCCAACGATGCCGTGTATGATGTCGTGCTGCCAGCCATCGACGAGTTGGTCGACGCATTTGGAGCGACGACGTTCCATGTGGGTATGGACGAGGTGTTCGAGATGGGCAAGTGCGAGAAGTGCGAGGATCGGTCCACCGCTGAGCTGTTCGCGGCTACTGCGCAGCGGCTGCACGGCCATTTGCAGGCCCGCGGCGTACGCATGATGATGTGGGGCGACCGGCTGCTCAACAGCAAGGACGTGCGCCACACCTGGGAGGGCAGCGCCAACGGCACCGACAAGGCCATCACGATGCTGCCCCGCGACATCATCATCGCCGACTGGCATTATGAGAAGGGGCCATATCCTTCTACGGGAATCCTGCTGGAGGCGGGCTACCAGCGGGTGCTGCCCGCCGTGTGGAAGGACAAGCACAATGCCTTGCGCTTCGTACGCTCCGCCGAGGCGCAGGCTGCCAAGCATGATAAGGAGTCCGCAGTAAATGGCGCCATCGTGACCGTGTGGAGCGTGCCGCCCGTACGGCTGGATGCGGTGTTCCATTCGCCGGATAAGGAGCTCAACTCCGCGGAAGAGGGCTTGCGCGACACCCTCAGGGCGGTGCTTGGGGAATACAAGGAATAGAGAAAGCAATAACGAAGGGCCGTTCCAGCGAACGGCCCTCTTTTTGTCCAACCGTGCAGATATCTCCGCGGATATGGTATGCGTCATCACCGATGCTATTCTGTAACGACCTGCCATCATTTGTCATATTCTGATATCAAGCAGTCCTCTGCTGAAGATGCAGGAAAAGGAGCTTAAGCACATGTCAAGATATCGTCCCCACAACAGAAGAAGAGGGGTGCCGGAGCAACCCAATATCCCAATGGATGGATACGGCAGATCTTCGGAAGAGATGGAACAGTCTGGTCATCCAGATAGGCGTCCAGACGAAATGCCTATGCCGGAGCCTCCGCAAGTCCACATGCAGCGCGGCTATAGCAGCAGACGGGCAGCGCGAGTTGCCTATGGCTGCAGCGACAGTCCCGTCAATCGCGAGGAAACCGGCCGTTTTTACTTCAGAAGCAATGGCAGCCTGGATTGGGAGGATCGCCGGTGGGCCGGCGCATCAGGAGGAAGCCCATGTTGCCGGTGGAATCCCGGTCAGGGTGGCATAATCGATTTCCGTGGCCCCACAGGACCTACCGGACCTACTGGTCCGCAGGGCTCACAGGGTATTCCTGGCCCCAACGGCCCGCAGGGCTCACAGGGTATTCCTGGCCCCACTGGCCCGCAAGGCCCACAGGGTGTTTCTGGCCCCGCCGGTCTGCAAGGCCCACAGGGTGTTTCTGGCCCCGCCGGTCTGCAAGGCCCGCAGGGTATTCCTGGCCCTGCCGGTCCGCAAGGCCTGCCGGGCCTGCCGGGTTTACCAGGTTTGCCGGGCGTTCCCGGTTTGCCTGGTTTGCCGGGCGTCCCGGGCCCCGCTGGCCCGCAAGGCCCCACCGGCCCAAGCGGTGCAACCGGTGACCCGGGCGCTACCGGCGCAACAGGCGCCACGGGCGATACGGGAGCCACTGGCGCAACAGGCGCCACGGGCGCAACAGGCGCCACGGGCGATACGGGAGCAACCGGCGCAACCGGCGCCACGGGCGATGCGGGAGCCACGGGAGCAACCGGCGCAACCGGCGCCACGGGCGATGCGGGAGCCACGGGCGCAACCGGCGCCACGGGCGATACGGGAGCCACGGGCGCAACCGGCGCTACGGGTGAGGCCGGCGCAACTGGCGCAACCGGTGCCACGGGCGATACGGGAGCCACTGGCGCAACAGGCGCCACGGGCGATACCGGAGCAACCGGCGCAACCGGCGCCACAGGCGAAACCGGCCCCACTGGGCCCACCGGCGTGCTCGCAGGCATCCAGGTGAATCTTGTCGATGAGGGCACAGTAACGGTTGCAGACGATGCAACGGTGCTCTTCAATGTGATCGTAAACGACGCAAGCCCCAACATCATCTACAGCGCATTAACCGGCGAGTTCACCATCACAGCGACAGGTAATTATTACGTCCATTGGTGGGTGGCTACCGACGGCGCTGAAGCAGCCACATCTGTCTCCTTCGATGTTGTTGTCGATGGTGTATCAACCGCTGTCAGTTCATCCCCCATCGTTACAGGCCAGATATCCGGTGATGCGATGATCACAATAGGGGTGGTACCCGCAACGGTCGAGTTGGTCAACCGCACAGGCGCAACGACTACGCTTGCTGACGTTGCGGTCAGGGCCAGCTTTGTCATTGTGGAAAACACTTGATGATGGCACTGAACGAATAAAGGAGCAGAATATGAGTAACATTGCATTACAATTGGAAAAAGTCATAGGCGGACCGGTAACAGCCGGTGCGAATGTGATTTTTGATACCACAGTATACTCGGCGGGCAATATCACCTACAATAGCCTGACCGGAGTTATCACCTTCAACGAAGCGGGACGTTATGCCGTTGAGTGGTGGGTGGCGACACAGACTACGCAAGCGACCAACGGAGCTGTGTTCGCGCTCTCCTCCTCGCAAGGGGATTTCCTGATCGGCAACTCACCCATCAAGACCGGTGAGGTTGTGGGCTTTGGCATCATCGATGTTACAGTCGCACCTGTCACGGTGTCCCTGATCAATGCCAGCACCGGCACAGCATTCTACTCTTCAATCAGTCCGCTGTTGGCGACGTTGGTTGTTGTGGAAGATGACGTCACCACTGGCGCAACGGGCCCTACCGGACCGACCGGTGAAACAGGCGCAACGGGTGCCACTGGTGAAACCGGCATAACCGGTGCTACGGGTGAAATCGGCGCAACGGGCGCTACGGGTGAAACCGGCGCCACGGGCTCCACAGGCGCCACAGGCGAAACCGGCATAACCGGTGCTACGGGTCAAACCGGCGCAACTGGTGCCACAGGCGAAACCGGCCCGACCGGCGCAACCGGCGAAACCGGCGCAACTGGTGCAACAGGTGAAACCGGAGAAACAGGCGCTACGGGTGAAACTGGGGCCACGGGCGCTTCGGGTGAAACCGGCGCAACTGGCGCTACGGGCGAAACCGGCGCAACTGGCGCTACGGGCGAAACCGGCGCAACTGGCGCCACAGGTGAAACCGGGGCCACGGGGGCCACAGGCGAAACCGGTGCGACCGGCGCTACGGGTGAAACCGGGGCCACGGGCGCTTCGGGTGAAACAGGCGCAACTGGTGCCACAGGCGAAACCGGAGCGACCGGCGCTACGGGTGAAACTGGTGAAACGGGCGCCACAGGTGAAACCGGCCCGACTGGCGCTACGGGTGAAACTGGAGCAACAGGCGCTTCGGGTGAAACCGGCGCAACTGGTGCCACAGGCGAAACCGGAGCGACAGGCGCTACGGGTGAAACTGGTGAAACGGGCGCCACAGGTGAAACCGGCCCGACTGGCGCTACGGGTGAAACCGGAGCAACAGGCGCTACGGGTGAAACCGGCGCAACGGGCGCCACTGGTGAAACCGGCACAACTGGCGCAACAGGCGAAACCGGCCCGACCGGTGCTACCGGTGCCATAGGCGCAACCGGCGAAACCGGCGCGACCGGCGTTACCGGTGCCACAGGCGCAACAGGTGCCACGGGTGAGACCGGTGCGACCGGTGCGACCGGTGCCGGCGCGATCATACCCTTCTCCTCGGGGCCGTTGGCCACACTCACGACAGTGCTCGGCGGTCTACTCGGCACCCAGGCCCTTATCGGCTTTGGCAACAACGAATCCGGCACCACGGTGGCCGGCGTCCTGGACACGACTGGCCTGATCAATTTGGCCTTCTCCATGCCCAGAGATGGCATAATCACGTCGATTGCGGCTTACTTCAGCGTAGGCGCCGCGGTCGCATTGGTCGCCAGCACGGTCACCATCTCCGCGGACCTTTACTCGTCAACCACCCCCGACGACGCGTTCACTCCCGTCGCGGGTACCACCGTCACCCTGGCTCCTCCTCTGACAGGCCTTGTTGGCGTCGGAGTGGTGACCAACGGCATCCTGACAGGGCTTGCGATTCCGGTTACTGCCGAGACGCGGCTGCTCATGGTGTTCACGGCCACCGTCACGGCCGGTTTAGACATCGCAACCATCATCACAGGCAACGCCAGCGCTGGCGTAACCATTGCCTAACGCCAAAAAACCATAAAGCCATGACCAGAGAGCCCGGCTGCATGCCGGGCTCCGCTTGTCAATAAACCCTATATGTAAAGAATAAAAGCAAAGATATCACCCGGCGACATGCGCGGCGGGTGATAAAAGGTAGCCATGACAAGTCGTCTGAATCGCCGATGACGCAACAGCGTCGGCGGCGAAAGGCTGGCGAAAACCACGAAGGGGTTTTTCGACAGCCTCAGCCCGGCTGCAAGCCGGGCTTTCGTTATGAACCATTTTCTTTAAAAATTGAAATAATAGTGGAAACGGTATTGCCAAGCAGGATCTGAGAGTGCATACTAAATATTTGAAGGTGGAGTGTGAATGCCAAGTACGGAGGCATTGACCAAAAAATTTGACTCGATCGATTCTCATCCGGAGAATGACTCTGCCCGGATCGGAGCACTTCTTTTTGCTGCCTGGGAATGCACCTTGACCGACCCGGACAAAGCCCGGGAACTGGCGTTGCGGGCACACGATTTGGCTGAGAAGCTGGGCAGCGCGGACGAACTGGCTGAGAGCCAACTCCTGCTGGCCCGCTGCAAAGGTGGCGCAGACCAATACGAAGAGGCTGTTGAGGATGCGCTGCTGGCGCTGCAGGTCTTTATTGAACGGTCGCACATCGTCGGGCAGATTCGGGCATACCGCGTTCTTGGGTTCATCTACAGCCGCTATGGCAAGTTTGATAAATCGCTGGAGAATCTGTTCAAAGGCGTCAAGCTGCTGACCGAAAGCGGTTATGATGTCAGGGAAGGCCCTTATCCTACTACTGCCATCCTCTATAACAATATCGCCTACATTTTTGCCGAAACCGGACGATCAGCCGAGGCGCTGGACTATTTTTTCAAGGCCTACGAGCTGGCTCGCAGCTGCGAAGGCACGATGACGATCACTGTGCTCATCAACATAGCCGAAACTGAACTGGATTTGGGCGACACCAAAATGGCACTGCGCTACAACAAAATGGCGCTGACTGAACTGAACCGGCACAAGCACACGGATCAGGACCTGCACAATTGTTACAATGCCTTCGGCCTCATCTACAGGAAGATGGGCCAGTATGACCTGGCGTTGGACAGTTTCCTGAAAGCCCGGGAAGCTGCGCAGCGGGCGGGCTCCAAGTTCAGTCTCATCGTTTCTTCTCTGGACATTGCCCGCCTGCACCTGCTGCAAGGCCACGCGGCTTTGGCTGTGGAGACCATCAATGAGGTGCAATCCAGCGCCGAGGAGATCGAGGCCAACGCACTGATGAGGGACATCCACCAGGTGAAGGCGCAGGCCTATGAGGAGCTCGGTGACTGTGCGCAGGCACTGCAGCATTATAAGCAATATATGGAGCGCAGCCGCGCCGTGGATATTCGCAACATGGAGCAGCGCATTACCCAGTATGAGACGGAGTTCCGCATTGAGCAGGCCCATAAGGATGCCGAAATATATCGATTGCGGAACATTGAACTCAAGCAGAAGTCCGACGAGATCGAGCAGAAAGCTCTGCAGCTGGAGCAATCCAACCGCTTTATCACGATCATCAGTGAGATAGGGCAGCGCATCACGGCACTGCTGGATCTGGAGGATGTGTTCAATACCATTTATCTGAGCGTCAACCGCCTGATGGACGCCAGGGTGTTCGCCATCGGATTCTACAACGCCGCGATTGATGCCGTGGAGATGGATTTTGTCATAGAGGACAAGAAACGTCGCCCGGCTTTTCGCCTGGAGGGAAGTGACGACGGTTTTGTAATGGAATGCGTTCACACCGGCGTCTTCGCGGTCGACAATCATCTTGCCGGCGAAAAATACGACAATGTATTTGTGACCAATGGCCAGCAGCCCCGTTCGGCTGTGTTCTGCCCGTTGCTGATCGCGGGCCGGGTACTGGGCGTGCTCACATTGCAGAGCTATTATCCGGACGCTTATAACAGCAATCATATTGATATTATTCGGGCGCTGGCCAGCTATATTGCCATTGCATTGAACAATTCCCAACAGTCCGAGTCTTTAAAGGTGACGGCAAGGGAGTTGGATCTGCTGTCCAAGACCGATCCGTTGACCGGCCTTTACACCCGCCGCCATATCATCGATAAAATGGAGGAGGAGTATCGGCGTTATCAGCGCTATGGCAAAAAGTTCACGCTGATGCTCGTCGACATCGATTATTTCAAGAAGATCAACGATGCCTACGGGCACACCTGCGGCGATCATGTGCTGATTGCCGTATCCGAGCAGATGAAAATGATGCTGCGCCAGCAGGACTGCCTGGCCCGTTGGGGAGGGGAGGAGTTCCTGATCCTGCTGCCGGAAACCTCCGCCCAGAAGGCCGTGGCCCTGGCCGAGCGCCTGCGCAACAAGATCGCCTCGATGGAGTTCAAGTTCCGTGAGCATTCCCTGCACATCACGATGACCATCGGGCTGTGCGAGAGCGGTAAAACCACCACGATCGACGAATTGATCATGCGAGCGGATCACGCTCTCTATGAGGGTAAGGACCGAGACCGCAATTGCGTGCGGGTCTATGGAGAGCAGTGATACACAAAGTAGAATAACGGCCCGGAAGCGTTGCTTCCGGGCCGTTTATTATTATTTGTTAGTTGGGAAACAAATTCTCCGCGCGGTCCTTTATGTCGGCGGTGAGCGGCGGGACGGAGGGCTGCTCGCCACCCACCAGCTTGAAGGCATCAAAGTAGAGCTCAATGTGGGCCATGATGGTGCCGGTGTCGCTGGGCGTTGGGGTAGCGGTAGCTTCTGGGGCCGTGGTCTGATCAGCAGGGGCAGCGGGGCTTTCGTTGACCTCTACAGGTTCATAAACAGCTGAGATGACCTGCACGCTGTTGAAGAGCTCTTCCTTGCTGAGCTCGCGCAACAGCGCGCTCATCTTGGCGTAGCTTGTCTGGCTCTCAATGGCCACCAGTCGGCGTATGAAAGCACCGGACTCGGTCGGCTTATCCGCAAAGGTCACGGAGAGGTCCAGGCCGGTCCTGTCCGCCAGTTGGCGCAGGTAGAGCAGTATGATGGCGTCGTTGGATCCATGGGGGATGTTCTCGGTCTCGGAGTTCAGCTGGTCCTGCAGCGAGGAGACCTGGCTCTTGAGCTTCTCAATGGATGCGGCCTTCACCTTGACCGTCTGCAGCGAGGAGTTGGCGTTCAGGATATCCATGGCCATTTTGCTCTGCTTTTCGGCCTGCGGCATGGCAAAGTAGAACACATAGGCGATGACGGCCACCAGCAGGAAGCCGACGATGATCATCGTTGTTTCGCGCTTGGTTAGCTTCATTGTCCGCTCCCTCCATTCTGGGCTGTGGGTTCTGGCGCAGGGAAGGAGGCCACGACTACAAACTTGCGAAGGCTGGACGTTTGGGCAGATGTGGCTACCAACACTTCGGAGGGAACCTCCACCGGCGTCACGGAACTGACCGTCACGAGGCTGAAGTCGGGGTAGCTCTGCATGTTCACGACCAACTGGGCCACATCGCTGTCCTTGTCGGTCATGCCTGTCAGCGTGACGTTGTTGACGTTGAAGTCGATCTCCGTCAGGAAGAGCGTTTTAGGGCATGCGGATTCGATCATCTTCAGATAGTCATAACCGCTCTTGCTGGTGCTCTTGGATGTGGCGACGGAATCCACCATCGTCTGTAGGTTATTAACCTGTGTCGTCAAATTGGTGAACTCTTCGTCGGTCTTGCTGTAGGCCGCCAATTGCCTATTGACATCTTGTAGCTTTGCCTCCAAGAGATTGCCGGCAAGCAGCGGCATATAGAAGGCAAAATAGGCGAACCCTCCGAGGAACACCAGAGCCGCGATGGTGATGAGGCCGCGGCGGGCTATCTTTTCCTGGGCCTCGCGGTTGGAGATCAGGTTGATATCGCGCTTGAGCGGCGTGCTTGTGGCAATCTTGGCGCCTTTGGTTTTCGTCTTGGTTACGGGAGTTGGACTCTGTATCATGTCAACCATCCACCTCCATAAGCGTGGCTCCGGCAGCGCTGGCGAACGACGCAAGATTGAAGTTATTCGCCGCGGGGCTGCCCGTGAGCACCCCGGAGAGCACTTCGGACAGGTTGGTCACCGACACCTCGAGCTTGTCGCGGAATAGCGCCGTGATGCCCGGGATGGCCGCGCCGCCGCCGCACAGATAGACCTGGGCGATGGGCTGCTGGTTGTTGCGCGAGCGGAAGTAGTCCAGCACCCGCTGCGCGTCGAAGACGACCTGGTCAACATAATTGTTGACGGCCTGCGCGCTGGCCGCGTTGGCGCCTTCGCCAAAGAGCATCTCGGTGGCTTGCAGTTGGTCTGTGTTCTGCAGGGCGGCCAGCTCCTGGGCCGCGGCGTTGATGCACGCCTGCGAGACCTTGTTGATGAAATAGCGGTTGTGCTGGAAGGTGTCTATGATCGTGCTGTTCATGCCCAGATCGATGATGGCGTAATGCTGCTCAGCACCCACCAGGGCGTTGATGAGCTTTTCCTTCACGTTAGCGGCCACATCCACCGTGGCGACCTTAAGGCCGGCGGAGGACAGTGCCTGCAGATAGGGGGCCACGATGCTCTTGGGCACGGCCACGATCATCACGCGGTACTGCTGGGTGGTCCCTTCGCTGAGCACTTCGGTGATCTTGTAATCGATGTGATAGAGTTCCGGCTTCACGCTCAGGTAGCCGGTGATCTCATCGATGACGTTCTGTCGCAGATGGTCCGCGTTCATGCGCGGGTAGACCGCGCTGCGGATGATGACGTCGCTGCCGCTGATGCTGAGCACCGCGTTGCCGCCGTGGATGCGCCCGGCGCTTAAGGCCTTTTTGACCGTGCCAGCCAGCAGCTTGGAGGAATTCACGATGTTGCCCGTTACGACGCCTTCTGGCAGTTGAGCGCTGCCGAACTTCCAGTTACGGCTGCCGCCGTTGCTCTGGACCACCTTGACGGCGGTTGCGCCGATGTCCAGGCCGATGATTCTACGCTTTTGTATGGGCAAAGGAACAACTCCTTTCAGTTCATGTGATTAGTTCTCTTGAACGGATTGATCCTGGAATATCTGGTCAAACGTCGGATAGATGATCGTATAGAGTGTGCCCCCGTTGTAATCTGTAAGCGATTCGATGAAGGGGGAGTCGATGATCGAACCGACGTTCAGGTTGTACATGACAGCGGGCAGGTTGTTCAGGATCGATTCATCAAACCTAAACTTAAGCTCTTTGTTCGGTACATCTTCCGTCACGATGACATCGCCTTTGGCCACAACCTGACCGGAATAGCTGAACTGCTGCGTATCGACCTTATTCCCCTCAATGGTGATGTCGTTTTTCGAATACAACAACCCTTTCGTAAACACATATTTGCCGTTGCCGTTGCCGCCGATGTTGACATTGTTGGCATAGATCACCGTGTCAACAACATTGGTATCCTTCGAATTGCCGTCTCTGAGATAGAGCGTACCGCCGCAGTAAATCGCTGAGTCGTAAATTGTAGTGCCGTCCAAATGCAGATCGCCGCTGGTGACGATGACTGCATTGCGGATTGTGCCCTCCTCAATGCCCAACTTGCCATAGCTGACCAGCTTAGCCCCTGAGGTCACGTTGACGTTGTTCAGCAGATAGTTTGTGGTGGCCGGCGTCACCTTGCTGCTGGACAAAGAGAGACTCGCTGTCGTGATATTTTGCAGCGCATTGCTGAAGGATACCTTATTACTGCCGGTGCCCATGGTATAGCTGCCGGGCACAAGGGCATGGGTATTATCGCTCATCAGGCCGATGAAGGCTGAAAAGCTGCTAAAGTTCAAATCCCAGTCCAGATCGCGGCCAGGCGGGGGAGCAACAATTTCCCCGCTGATTTTGCTCGCACTGGATGGAGGATCAATTGTAGCCACCTCGACACCGCCGGATGCCGTTATCGTCGTATTCTGTTTTGCATCCGTAAAATCCAGGGTGTTGCCAACGATCAGCGCGTGTTCGCCAAAGGGTATGAATTTCTTCTCCAGCTTCACAAATGTGATCTTAAGCTTGCCGTCAACCCCTCTGGCAGTGCTTCCCCCGGTGGCCTTGGAGCTCACTGTGTAGATATAGGTGCTCCCGGAACCGGTGTGGGTGATCTTGGTATCCAGAGCATCCACGGCCGAGCCAGCGGATTGGTCGGGCTGTGAGGCGGTGAAGTTCGCGCCGTCATTGCCCAGCCGGTCGTTCAGGTGCTGAAAGAAGGTCGTTTGATTGTTTGTTGACGAGTTGTTATGATCGAATAGATCGGCTATGTCCTGGTATTCATTCAGGACCTGCTGCTTGATGAACTCCACGCCCTGTTGAGACGCGCCTTCCGCCGGGTAATAGAGCTTCTCGAAAGTGTCGGTTACCACCGACTGTTTTGCGCTCCCCACGGAGAGCGCCATGGCGCCCATGCCAAGGGCAATGAGCACAATCAGCACCATGAACACGGTGACCAATGCGGAACCGCGTTCGTCCTTATACCATTGTTTGATCACCATCTTGTTCATCTTCCCGAACCTCCTGTTCAGTTTATGTACATCTGCGAAGACAGCTCGTTGTCGTCAGACGCGGTCAGGGTAACGGTCAGTATTTTGCTGGTCGTGTTGAAAACAGCCGTCAAGGATTTGATGCCCTGCGCGGCGAGCTTGCCATTGTAGAGCAGGTTTCCATCAAAAGTCGTGTATGTATGGTTGGCACCGCCGATGGTCAGCGTCAGGCTTGTGCCGCCGGCAGCCACGGCAGTGGCCTTTTTGGCATCTCTGGTGATCTGCATCATGGCGGACCGAAGCCCGCTCTGGCTCGTGGAATTATCCACATTGGTGTTGAAGGTCTTCACACCGGTCAGTAGAACGGTATAACCCGCCCCGGCGATGATCGCTACGAGCCCGATCGCCAGTATCAATTCCAAGAGCGTGACGCCCCTGTGGTTCATGCGCGTCTTCATGGCAGGTTACCCATAGAGAAGGTCGTTTGATAGACGCTCTCTTGTGATGCTAAAGTTGCATCGGCAAAAGTCTTGAGCACAGCCGTGACCAAGAGCGTGTTCGGTGGGGTGGGGTTGGTGTTGTTGAGCAGGGTTTTGGTGGCGGTAGACGTCAGCTTGTTCTTTTTGAAGGTGTTGGGCGCATACACGATTACGCCGCTGCTGGCAGGTTCGCTCATCGTAATGCCAATGGCATTTACCGATCGCGAAAGGATGATCAGCACCGGCGTGGAGCCCTTGGGCTTGGCGCCTTGAATGCTCAGGCCGTAACCGTCGGCCAGTGTATAGGTGGCGCTGTCTGTGCTGGCCGTGAGGCTCAGCTTGTCAAAGTGGGTGAGCGTGGGCAGGCTGCCGGAAACCAACATGCCATCGGCGCCGGCGAAGGTGCCGGCTGTGCCGGCTGCGTTGATAATCAGATGGAAATAGCACGGCGTGCCGTTGATTATGCCGGAAGGTCCGCTGGGCGTCAGATCAACGGTGTAGTACTTGTTGATGGCCGGGACCTCTTTTGGCGTTCCGAAGGTCCCCTGGCGGAACAGATTATCATAGGTGTTGGAGTATAAGCCCTCCATCAAGGATCGGGCGTCATAGGTCTCTGTGGTGCGCTCATAGGATACGTGCAGCATGCGGGTGTTCTGCACGAACATATTCAGCAGCGGACCGGCCACAATGGCGAGAATAAAGACCGCTACGAGGACTTCCAATAGCGTAAGACCATTCTTGTTTTTTCTGAGATTCATGGTCTTCATAAGAATCACCCTGCTATCGCATTAATTATACTCTCGTTGAAGGAGAAATACAATCGGAGGATGTCTGTATAGAACAATTGGGATATAAAAACACCCGCCGCCAGGAACGGCCCGAAGGGAAAGTAGCCGCCGCGCTGCACTCGCTTGGTGATCAGCAGCACCGCCCCGGTAAGGCCGCCCAGCATCACGCCCAGCATCAGCGCCAGCAGCACGGCTTTCATGCCCAGGAACAACCCCGCCATGGCCATCAGCTTCACATCGCCGCCGCCCATGCCCTCCTTGCCCAGCGTCAGGCGCGTGAGCACATCGATCAGGAACAGCGGCCCACCGCCGCACAGCGCGCCCAGAAGCGCGTCCTTGGGTGCCGGGTGGCCGGTCAGCACGCTGCCCAGTGCTCCTGCCACCGCACCGAACATCACGATGCCGTTGGGGATGATGCTGTGTTCGGCATCGATGCACGCGGCGGCGATCAGCACGCCTGTGAGCGCCAGCGCCGGCAGCAGCGCCATCCAGTTGGGCATCCGCCAGTAGCACAGGAAGAACAACGCGCCGGTCAGCAGTTCCACCATCATGTACCGGGGCGAGATGGGCCGCTTGCATGTGCGGCACCGCCCGCCCAGGGCCAGATAACTGAACACCGGCACCAGGTCCCACGGCTTGAGCCGGGTCTGGCAGCTGGTGCAATGGGAGGGGGGCGTCAGCAGCGACATCTTCTGTGGCACCCGGTAGATGACCACGTTGAGGAAGCTGCCGATGCACAGCCCGACCAGGAAAACGCCCGCTCCGGCGATCCACCAGAGCAAACGCAGCGTTGCTTCAGGGCTCATAAGGTCTCCACGTTCTATTGTGATAAGCATACGGCAAAGGCCGTAGGGCTTCTGTGATCAAAGTCAAGATATTGTCGTGTTCACGGTGGCTACGTTATTGGCTGGGTCGATGGACACGCGGCCAGCGGCATCGTCGATGTAGTCTGCGTTGGAAAACGTAATGGTCAGGTCGCCCAGAGCGCCATCCACATCGGTTTGATCTGCCCAGCCGCTGGTGGAGGCGATCGGCGGGTTGGCGGGGTCTGCGTTGTACACGTTGATGGCGGAAGCCAGGTTGGCGGCGTAGCCGATGATCATGCCTTGCTGGGCGCGGTCACGCAGGTTAAAGTAAACTGGCACGGCGACGGCAGCCATGATTGCGATGATTGCAACGACGACAATCAATTCTATTAAGGTAAATCCCGCTTTGGTGAAAAGACTCCGTCTTAACATAAATACCCCATTAAGAAAAAATGGAACGGAACGTTTCCGCTCCGTTCCATGATAGAACAAATATTGTTAGGAGCCTACAGTTGTGTTCACTGTGCAGACATACACAGCAGGACCCGAGGTACCAAATATGAGCTGGTCTTGTGCGGCTCCCAAGTCTGTAATGCCCTGCGGGAACAAATCACCAAGTTTTGTAGAAGTGGCCCCAGCAGCCGTACTAATCTTATCAGCATCATCTGTTTGCAAGCTGTTGAATACGTTAACAGCACCAGCGAGTGCGGTAGCATCGGCAATTGTCACGCCGTCTTTGGCTTTCTGCTGAAGACCGATGAAGTTGGGCACTGCAATGGCGGCGAGGATGGCGATGATGGCGACGACGACGATGAGCTCGATGAGGGTGAAGCCTTTGCGGTTCTTCTTAAGTTTGAGCAGCATGTGTTTCCTTCCTCCAAATCCTTAGATTTGTCTATATTATATCTACCCATTCGGGCTATTGCAACAGCAAACGATACTAAAAAATGGAATTTTTTGTTGTTTCAAAGTATGTCGATTTTTCGAGGAATACCGCGATTTTTGCGTCTTGTTCCAATCTCTTTTTCGGTAAATGTAGCGGATGCATAAGATTGGAAATCCTACCCGACCAGGGATGCCATCTGGAACGTGGGCAGCAGGATGGATAGCACGATGAACAGCACCATGCCGCCCATGACGAGGATGACCGCTGGCTCGATCTTGGCGGTCAGGCGGGAGATGGCGGTCTCGGTCTCGGAGTCATAATACTGCGCCGTCTGCTCCAGCATATAGTCCAGCTGGCCGCTTTCCTCGCCCAGGCGCGTCATGTTGGTGACCATGGGGGGGAATTGCTTGATCTCCGACATCGGCTTGTAGAGCGGCTGGCCCTGCTGGATGGACTCACTGGCGCGCATGAGTTGTTTTTCCACATATTTGTTGCTGATGACACGGCTGGTGATCTCCAGCGCCTGGGTCAGCGGCACGCCGCTGCCGGTCATGGAGCCCAGCGTGCGCGTGAAGCGGCTGACCATCAGCTTCTGGTTCAGCGGCCCGAAAGCCGGCAAACGTAAGGCGATACGGTCCAGTTCCTCGCGGCTGCTCTCGGTCTTCCGCATGATTTGGAAGATCAACGCCGCGGAAACTACAACGATCAGTAGGATCAGCCAGTTGTGCTGCATGAAGTCACTGATGCCCAGCAGCATTCGCGTAGGCGCGGGCAACCGGGCGCCGGCGTTGGCGAAGATACCCTTGAACGTGGGCACCACGGCGATCAGCAGATAGGTCACGATGGCGATGGCCAGCGTAGCGACCATGGAGGGGTAGATCATCGCCGTGCGGAACTTGCTGGTCAGCGCGTACTCCTGCTTGAAATAGCCGTGCAGGCGCTGCAGGCACGCCTCCAGCGTGCCGGACACCTCACCCACGGCCAGCATGCTGATGAACACCGTGGGGAACTTGTCGGCGTGGTCGTTGAAGGCTTCGGTCAGGCTGTGGCCGGTCAGCACCTTCTCATAGACATCCTTTAGCACAGCCTGCAGCTTCTTGCTCTCGGTCTGCTGCTGCATGATGTCCAGCGCCTGGCCCACGGCGATGCCGCTGCCCAGTATCGTGGAGAACTGCTGGCAGAACAGGGAGAGGTCCTTGATCTTGATCTTCTTGGAAAGGTCGCCGCTCAGATTGGCGCTGCCGGTGCTGGCATCCTTGATCTCCAGCGGGAAATAGCTCTTGCCCCGCAGCATCATCACGACGGCTTCGCGGTCTTTGCCCTCGAACATGCCTTCCAGCGAGTGGCCGGACATGTTGATGGCCTTGTATTGATACTTCGGCATTCTGAAACGCCTCCTTTATCTCATGTTCATCAGGCGGCGGAAGGTCTCAGGCTCCACGCAGTAGTTGAGGCCTTCCTCCAGGCTGATGCGATTGTGGCGGCACAGGTTGGCCAGCGCGGCGTCCATCGTCATCATGCCCGCCTGAGCGCTGGTCATAATGGCGTTGTTGATCTGGGGGGTCTTGCCCTCGCGGATCAGGTTGCGGATGGCCGGCGAGGCGAACATGACCTCTACCGCGGCGGTGCGGCTTTGGCCGTCGGTGGTGGGCAGCAGCTGCTGGCTGATGACGCCCTGCAGCGCCATGGAGAGCTGCACGCGCACCTGCTGGTGCTGATAGGGCGGGAAAACGTCAATGATGCGGTCGATGGTCTTGGCCGCGCCGATGGTGTGCAGTGTGGACAGCACCAGGTGGCCGGTCTCCGCGGCGGTCAAGGCGATGGAGATGGATTCCAGGTCGCGCATCTCACCCACGAGGATGACGTCCGGGTCCTGGCGCAAGGCTGCGCGCAGGCCGTTGGGGTAGCTGGCGGTGTCGGAACCCACCTCGCGCTGGTTCACCAGGCTCTTCTTGTGCTTGTGCAGATATTCAATCGGGTCTTCCAGCGTCAGGATGTGGCAATCACGCGTGTTGTTGATGACCTCGATCATGGCGGCCAATGTCGTGGATTTGCCGCTGCCGGTGGGGCCGGTCACCAGCACCAGGCCGCGCTGTAGCATGCAAAATTCCTCCAGCACCGCGGGCAGGCCCAGCTCCTCGATGGTGCGTATGGCGGTGCCGATCAGGCGCAGCGCCACGGCGCAGCTGCCGCGCTGGCGGTAGGCGTTCACGCGGAAGCGGCTGGTCTTCGTGGAGAGCGGGAAGTCCAGTTCGCCGCGGGACATGAAGGTCTCCCACTGCTTCTCCGACATCACCGAGCGTGCAAAAAGCTCGGTCTCCTCCAGCGTCAAAGGAACTCCCTCGCGCACCAGATGGCCGTTCACACGGTAGGTGGGGGGGCAGCCTGTCGTGATATGCAGGTCAGAGGCCTTTAGCGTTACGGTGCGATCCAGCAGTTCCGTCGTGTTCATTGGTTAAATCCTCCTGAAAGGATGACTTTACAGACTGTTTCACAGGCTCTTTCGATACATCCATCGCCGCGGAGCGGCGAAGCTCATCGCGAGCGCAGCAAGCTCTTGTGCGACATCCAATCGCCGCCAAATGGCGGCGATGCTCGGCGCCCTTGGCGCCGACCGGAAATGCTCTGATAGCGGCGCAGCCGCTATCCCGCATTTCCTGCGGTTAATCCTGCCTAAAGGCCACGCGGATGGCCTCTTCCACCGAGATGACGCCGGCCTTGGCCAGGCGAGTGCACTCCTCGTTGAGCGTCTTCATGCCGTTCTTCACGCTGTAGTCAAAGATCTCCTGTGTGGGGCGGCGGGCGTGTATCATCTCGCGATGGGCCCGCTCGATGATGAGCACTTCGTAGACCGCCTGGCGTCCTTTGAAGCCGGTGTTGCCGCAGGCCACGCAGCCGCGGCTGTGCCGCCAATGGCCGTCCTCAGGCTGCAGGCCCATCAGGGAAAGCAGATCCGCTTCCGGCTCATAATTCTCCACGCATTGGGGGCAGTTCTTGCGCACCAGGCGCTGGGCGATGACGCCCACCAGCGACGCCGCAATCAGATAGGGCTCTATGCCCATGTCCTCGATGCGGGTGATCGTACTGATCGCGTCGTTGGTGTGTATCGTGGAGAGCACCAGGTGGCCGGTGATGGCCGCGCGGATGGCGATCTCCACCGTTTCATGGTCGCGAATCTCGCCGACCATGATGATGTTGGGGTCCTGGCGCAGGATGCTGCGCAGGCCGGAGGCGAAGGTCAAGCCGGCCTTGGGGTTCACCTGCACCTGGTTGAGGCCGGGCATCACATATTCCACCGGGTCTTCCACGGTGATGATGTTCTTGTGGGGCTCATTGAGCTCGTTGAGCATCGCGTACAGGCTGGTGGTCTTGCCGCTGCCGGTGGGGCCGGAGATCAGCAGCACGCCGTGGGGATTGCGCAGCAGCGCCTCGAACTTGCGCATGGTGTCCGGCGTCATGCCCAGCTGTTCCTTGGGGATCAGGAAGGACGAGCGGTCCAGCAGGCGCATGACGACCTTTTCGCCGTTGACCGTGGGGATCGTGCTCACGCGGATGTCGATGTTGCGCCCGGCCAATGTGGCCTCGATGCGGCCATCCTGCGGGCGGCGCTTTTCGGCGATGTCCAGGCTGCTCATGATCTTGATGCGGGCGACCATGGCCGCGTGGGCGGCCATGGTCGTGGTCAGCACGATGGACAGCGCGCCGTCCACGCGGAAACGTACGCGCACCTCGGTTTCGCCGGGCTCCACGTGCACGTCGCTGGCGCGGGCGTTGGCGGCCTGCTCCAGCAGAGAGTTGACAAGGCGCACGATGGGCGCGCTGTTTACGCCCTCGGAAAGGTCGGCGTTGGCCAGGTCTGCGGCGGCGTCCAGCGCGGTGCCGCCCTCGCGGGCGAAGTCCTCCAGCGCGCGCTCGGCCTGTTTGTTGCCGTAGAGGCGGTTCATAGCCGTGATGATGGCGGGGCCGCGGGCCAGCATGGGTTGTACGTCCATACCGCTTACCATGTGCACATCGTCCACGGCCATCAGGCTCAGCGGGTCTTCCATGGCTACAAAGAGCTTGTTGCCTTCGCGGCGCACCGGCACCAGCGTGTGTCGCTGGGCGATGTGCGCGGGCACCAGCGTCTCCATGTCCATGGCGATCACGGTGGTGGTCAAATCGATGAACGGTATGCCAAGCTGGAACTCCAGCATGTCGATGATCTGCTGCTCGGTGACCCAGCGGCGCTCCTTGAGGATGTCGCCCAGGCGCCTATTGGTCTCTTTTTGTATCTGCAGGGCTTCTTCCAGCTGCCCCCGGGTGATGTACCCGGCTTCAATCAGCATTTCGCCCAAAAATCTGCGCTTTAACGCCATGTTTGCACCTTTTGTATCCTTGTCTGTTGTAATATTATTATATTCACCTAAGAAATCAAAATCAATCGGCAGCATGTTCAAATTTCTGTTAATTACCGTCCGGTTTTTTGCCCTCTCCGTCTGTATTTGCCGATTGTTGCGGTTGGTAGTCTGTATATACCCACTTTAGAACGATTCTAAAAGCCGGGACGGCAGCCGGCTCTGCCATTGGTCTTGCGGCGTGGCTGGCAAAGCCTTACAATCGATGTGATTCATGTCAATAACAGGAGGAAAATCCATGTATAGGTTAAATGTGCAGAGGCCGCCGGATATGGTCACTGTGTTCACAGAGGATGGACCCAGGGAAGCCCGCGCCGCCGGTGAAGAATGGCAGGCAAGCGGCGCGCTGCTGCGCATCGCGCCCCAGGGAGATGCGCTGGCCGTGGCGTTGACGCAGGCCGAAGCACCCATCGTGCGCATCCGCCTGCGCTGGCGCGGGCAGCTGCCTGCTCTGCGGGTGCTGGGCGACCATTGGGAGCGCGGCTATGGAGACCTGGAATGGCGGGGCATCGTGCCCGAGCGGACGCTGCCTTGGTATTTTGTGGCGTGGGACGGCAGCGCCGCCATGGGCTGCGGCGTGATGACCGGTGCCAACGCCATCTGTTTCTGGCAGGTCGACGAGGACGGCGTTTCGCTGTGGGTGGACACCCGGTGCGGCGCTGTGGGCTTCCTGCCCAAAGAACCGCTGGAGCTGTGCCGCGTGGTGGAGCTGCCGGTGTGCGAGGGAGAGACGGCATTTGCCGCCGCCTGCCGGCTGTGCAAGCTGCTATGCCCCAACCCCCGCCTGCCGGCGCAGCCGGTGTACGGCGGCAACAACTGGTACTATGCCTATGGCAAAAGCTCACACGAGGAGATATTGGACGACGCCAAACGCATCGTGGAGCTTTCGCCGGGCGGCTCCAACCGGCCCTACATGGTCATAGATGACGGCTGGCAGACAGCCCATGGCGATGGGTACAACGGCGGGCCATGGAACGCCGGCAATGCGCACTTCCCGGACATGGCGGAGCTGGCCCGGGCCATGGAGCGTGAGGGCGCGCTGCCGGGCATCTGGGTTCGGCCGCTGCTGCTGCGGTACGCGCCGGAGCGCCTGCGGCTGCCCGCGGCGCGCATGTTCGATGGGAACCAGGACATCATGCTGGACCCCAGCGCGCCGGAGACGCTGCACATTGTCGCCGAGGATATCCGCCGGTTGCGCGCCTGGGGCTATCGCATGATCAAGCATGACTTCACGACCTATGACATTTGGGGCCGCTGGGGCATGCAGATGGGCCACGGGCAGCTGACCAACGAAGGCTGGCGGCTGGGTGACGGCGCCCGCACAACGGCCCAGATCATCAAGGCGCTATATCAGACCATCCGCGACGCCGCCGGAGAAGATACGCTGGTCATCGGCTGCAACACGATCGGCCATCTGGGAGCGGGGCTCTTCGAGCTGCAGCGTACCGGTGACGACACCAGCGGCCGCCTTTGGGAGCGCACGCGCAAGATGGGTGTCAATACGCTGGCCTTCCGCATGCCTCAACACAACACGTTTTTCGCCTGTGACGCCGACTGCGCCGGCATCACCAATCAGGTGCCCTGGGCGCTCAACCGCCAATGGCTGGACCTGCTGGCCCGCAGCGGCACGCCGCTGTTCATCTCCGCCGGCCCCGACGCCATGGGTGCGGAGCAGTGCCGGGCTGTGCGCGCCGCGATGGAGGCGGCCAGCCAACCCCGGCACGCCGCCGAACCGCTGGACTGGATGGGCACGACCGCACCACGCCACTGGCGGCTGGCCGAAGGCGAGACCACATATGATTGGACCACAGGCCGGGGCGTGGATACGATGGAGACCTACTGATGAGCTTGATGGAGCGTATGTTGCAGGCCGACGGCCGGCTGCGGGCGTGCTGGCTGGGCAACGACGGCTGGCTTTTTTCCCATGGCGGCCATCTGATTGCGACCGACCTGGATTTTTGCCTTTCCGAGCGCGCTCTGGCATCTTTTGAAGAACTGAGCGAGCTGGCGGCGCGTTTGGAGTTTCTGTTGATCACCCATGCCCACACCGACCACTTCAACCCGGAAACGGTCCGCACGCTCATGGAGGGCGGCGCTTGCCGGCTCATACTGCCCTGGAGCTGTTGGGCCTGTGCGCAAACATATGATCTGGACCCCCGGCGTATCCACCTTGTGCGTCCGGGTCGCGCGCCGCTGGATTTGCAGAACAATCCACTGCCCATGGCGCGCGGCGGCGAGGTATTCGGCCTGCCGGGCTGGCTGGGTGTGGAGGCCATCCGGGCGCTGCACGGCCATCGCGCGGGGTCCGTGTATGGCGGCGCTAACGAGGAGGATTGCGGCTACATCCTGCGCTTTGGCGGCAAGACCATCGTGCAGCCCGGCGACAGCGTGCTGCTGCAGGAGCATTTGGATCTGCGGGACATCGACGTGCTGCTGGTCTCACCGACGGAGCACAACATGGGCGTGGGGCAGGCCCAACACTGGATCGAAACCGTGCGCCCGCGTTGGGCCATTGCCCAGCACTTCGGCACCTACCACGAGACCGGTGACAACGCCTTCTGGACCCATGGGTATCAGCGCGAGCTGCTGGCGGCGCTGGGGGAGGAGATGGGACGACGATATCTCATACCTGCCTATGCGCAGCCGATCGTGATCGAATAAATGAAACAGGATGGGAGCTTTCCCATCCTGTTATTGTTTGTCAAAAACTTGCCTGCCCCTTTGAGGGGGAAGCCATGCGGTTATACCAGTTCTGAGCCTCTTTTCAGCGCCTGCAGGTTCACATCGATGAGGCTGGCCTTGCGCTCTCCCAGCACTTTCTTGAGCGCGCCGTGAATGCCGTCATGGCCCACGACGCCGGACAGCTTGAGGTAAGCGCCCAGCATGACCATGCCGGCCACACGGCTGTTGCCCAGCTCCAGCGCGATGTCGTTGGTGGGGATGTAGTGCACGTCGATGTCGCTGCGTTCGGCCTTGCGGGAGATCAGCGAGCTGTTGATGAACAGCCGGCCACCGGGGGCCACGTTGCGCTCGAATTTGTCCAGCGAGGGCAGGTTCATGGCCATCAGGCAGTCGGGGTAGGCGAAAACCGGCGCGCCCACGGGATGATCGCTGACGATGACCATGCAATATGCGGCGCCGCCGCGCATCTCCGGCCCGTAGGAGGGAAGATAGCTGACCTCGCGCCCTTCCAGCATGCCGCCGTAGCACAGCATCTGGCCCATGGACATGACGCCCTGGCCGCCAAAACCGGCAATCTGTACCTGCTGCGTCATCGTCAAACCTCCTTGAACACGCCCACAGGGAACTGCGGGATCATGTTTTCCTTGAGCCAGCCCAGCGATTCCACCGGGCTCATACCCCAGTTGGTGGGGCATGTGGACAGCACCTCCACCATGGCGAAGCCCTTGCCGTCCAGCTGGCACTGGAAGGCCTTCTTGATGGCGCGCTTGGTGGCCACGGCACCCTTGACGTCGCATAGCGCCGTGCGCTCGATGTAGGCGGCGCCATCCAGCGTGGCCAGCATTTCGCTGACGCGGATCGGGGAGCCGCAATGGGCGGCGTCGCGGCCATAGGGCGACGTTGTGGTGACCTGGCCGATGAGCGTCGTGGGAGCCATCTGGCCGCCGGTCATGCCGTAGATCGCGTTGTTGATGAAGATGACGGTGATTTTCTCGCCCCGGGCAGCCGCGTGCACGATTTCTGCCGCGCCGATGGATGCCAGGTCACCGTCGCCCTGATAGGTGAACACGACGTTGCCGGGGTTCACGCGCTTCAGGCCTGTGGCCACCGCCGGGGCGCGGCCGTGGGCGGCCTGCACCATGTCACAGTTCAGGTAGTTGTAGGCGAACACCGCGCAGCCCACCGGCGCCACGCCCACGGCGCGGTCGCCCACGCCCAGCTCGTCCAACGCTTCGGCCACCAGGCGGTGGGTGATGCCGTGGGTGCAGCCGGGGCAATAGTGGAAAGGCGCGTCGGTCAGCATTTTGGTCTTGGAGAATACAACAGCCATTACTTGGCACCTCCCAATTCAAGGATGCGCTCCAGGATGTCCTGGGGCATGGGCACCATGCCGCCGGTGCGGCCCAGGAAATGCACGGGCTTGGCGCCGTTCACGGCGATGCGTACGTCGTCCACCATTTGGCCGCCGCTCATCTCCACGGTCAGCACAGCCTTGACCGACGGCTGCGCCGCGGCGGCGGCGATGGCCGCGTGGGGGAAAGGCCACAGCGTGATGGGGCGGATAAGCGCCACCTTCACGCCCTGTTTGGCCGCCAGGTTGATGGCGCTGCGGGCGATGCGGGCGGTGGTGCCGTAGGCCACCAGGAGGACTTCGGCGCCGGTCGCGTCGTCGGCCGCCACTTTGACCTCGTTCTTTTCGATCTGCTCATACACCCGGAACAGCCGCAGGTTCACCTGCTCCAGCTCCGCCGGGTCGATGTACAGGGAATTGGCGATGTTGTTGACGGTGCCGCCGCGGCTGGCCCGGCCGTTGGTGGCCCAGGGCTTTTCCACGGGGGGGCGCTGCTGGTAGCGGCCAAATTCCACCGGCTCCATCATCTGGCCCAGCATGCCGTCGCCCAGCACCATCACCGGCACGCGGTAGGCATCGGCGATGTCGAAAGCCTCCTGCACCAGGTCCACAGCCTCCTGCAGCGTGGCCGGAGCCAGCACCACGGTGCGATAGTCGCCATGGCCGCCGCCGCGGGTGGCCTGCCAGTAATCGCTTTGGGCGGGCTGTATGCCGCCCAGACCGCTACCGCCGCGCATGATGTTCACGATGACGCAGGGCAGCTCCGCACCGGCCAGATAGCTGATGCCCTCCTGCTTCAGGCTGATACCGGGGCTGGAGGAGGACGTCATGGCCCGCGCGCCGGCGGCAGCCGCGCCATACACCATGTTGATCGCGGCAACCTCGCTCTCGGCCTGCAGATAGCAGCCGTTTTCCTGGGGCAGGCGGCGGCTCATGTATTCGGGAATTTCATTCTGCGGCGTGATGGGGTAGCCGAAGAAGAACCGGCAACCGGCCTGTATCGCCGCCTCGGCGATGGCCTCGTTGCCCTTCATCAAAACCTTGGCCATGGGGTTCCTCCTTATTATCGTTCCACTTCTATACACACGTCCGGGCACATGCGCGCGCAGCTGGCGCAGCCGGTGCATTTGTCCGGATGGGCGCTGCGGGCCGGGTTATAGCCCTTTTTATTGATGGTGTTGTTGTCTATGATCAGAACCGCTTTGGGACACACGGAAACGCACAGCCCGCAGCCCTTGCACGCGTCAGCGTTGATGCGTACGATTGGCATGAAAGCACCTCCAGTCGTTTGCCCACCGTTGCGGCAAGCAACAACATATTATAGGTTATATAACTTGCAGCGTCAACTTGTTCGGGGTGCTAACGGTCCGCGCGATCCGCAGGCGCTCACGTATCTAACCGTGTTATCCTTTACAAAGCCATTTTCAGATGGTAGAATACATCCGATCAAAATATTGTATATATTTTTGGAGGTGTACCCATGGCATATACCATTACCGACGTTTGCATCAAGTGCGGCGCTTGTGAGTCCGAGTGCCCCACCAGCGCCATCACCGAGGGTGATTCCCAGTACAACATCGATCCCGATACTTGCATTTCCTGCGGCGCATGCGCCAATGTTTGCCCGGTGGACGCGATCAAAGAGGGCTGATAGCGCTTCGCTTTCGCCTGCGGCGCTGTTGCGCCTTGGCGATTTAGAGGACTTGACAATTGAACTGTTAATCGCCCGGAGATAACCGTCTCCGGGCGATCTCTCTATCTATGAAACTCATTCTGGTTTATAAAGAGAACGCGCGAACGCCTGCGGGCGGAATTTTTGCCGTCTCTGTTCTCAATAGCAGTTTCCTCCAGCCGGATGAACCGGCTGTCGGTAAAGTAATTCACACGTCAAACTATTTTATGAATTAACTGAAATTAGCATTGCTAATGATTAGAGAAGTTTATATAATATTCGACAGGAAGTTATCTTGAGGGAGCAGCATGAACGAACAAGAGTACAAACAGATCGTAAACGACATTCTTGTGGATATCTTCAACGACATCCTCAAGGTCGAGCATAAGGCCATCGACGCTTTCGCGCCGACACCGCTTACAATGTCCGAGATGCACATCATAGAAGCTGTTGGCAAGCTGACGGACCTGCAGATGAGCGAGATTGCCCGCCAACTGCGCGTGACGCTTCCTACGCTGACCGTGTCGGTGGATCGCCTGGAGGAGAAGGGCTACATCCAGCGCCGCCGCAGCGATCAGGACCGCCGCCGCGTTACCATAGTGTTGACGCCCAAGGGTCAGAAGGCCTTTGACGACCACGGCGCCTTTCACGCCCAGATGGTGGATGCGCTTTTCGATAACCTGGGCATAGACAAAATGCCTGTGTTGATGGATTCGCTCTCCAAGCTCAGGGATTTCTTTAAAGAAAATGCCGAACGCTTCTACGGCGATCAGCACCAGACGAGAAAATAGATTCGTTTCTGCCTCCCAGCATGCAGGGCTTGGCTTTATTCGCGTAAGTCCTTGGCCATGCAGAGGCTGTATTCGCAGCCTTCGTATTCGCCATAGCTGGGAATCTGCCGATAGCCGAACTTGTGGTAAAGACCGATGGCGCCGGGCTGCTTGGGGCCGGTTTCCAGAACGATATGGCGGTAGCCCCGCTGCCGAGCCAAATCCTCCAGGAAACGCAGGATGGCCGAAGCGATACCCTGGCCTCGCATGGAAGGCTCCACATAGAAGCGGCGCAGCTCCACGGTCTGGTCGTCTATGGGCAGTATGGCGCCGCAACCTACGGTCAGATCGTCTGTCTCAGCCACAACAAAGGTCACTTTTTCCACGATGGAGCTGTTCAGGTTCAGGCTGAAGATGCTGTCGGCCGGGTAACGCTGCAGAAGTTCGGCATCCAGACGCTGGATGAGCCTGCGAAGCTCCGGGTCTGTGTGAGGCACAATTTTTATCGTAACGGCCGCCATGCCGGAAACCTCCGATCATTGATTATGGGATTATAGCACAACATAAGCGAAATCAAAAGATGGCTTATGTAAAGCTTTGCATTCAATCTTTTCGCATAATTACCAAGATATACCACTTTATATACATATTATGTTTGGCTATACTGATATGTGTGAACATCCTTTGTGCTTTGGTGTCATCAGGTTTTCATTGCTTGATGGCTTGCGCCGGGGGCAGATGTCAAAATTATTCCTTTTACTGGATTTGAAAGAACGTGTGCTTTATCTACACGAAATTGGTTTGTTTGTCAGATATACTAATGAATCATAGCAAAACGATACTGAACGAGTGGTATATGGACGGAAGTAGGAACATTGTCGGCAATCAGGTAAGAAAGGCCCGCTATGGGAGCAAACCTGTCGTGACGCAGGAGGATCTGTCTGCGCGGCTGGCTGTTCTAGGTGTGGACATCGACCGCAGCACGATCTCTCGCATTGAGGCCGGTCGGCGGCAGGTCACCGATTTTGAGCTGCTGGCGTTATCCCGGGCGCTGGGGGTCGCGGTGGATTGGCTGCTGGGCAGCAGCAAGGGTAAATGACTTGTTTCTCCTATAGAGTGTGGATAGGAATCCAAAAATGAGAAAAGAGCCGGTCGCTGAAACGACCGGCTCTTTTCACAGCATTATTGTTCCGGATTTTCCGGCTGGTCCTTGCGCTTGCCCAGATAGTCGGGCAGCTGCATGCCGGCCATGTCGAACATGTCTCCCAGCGGCGGCACGCTCTTGAGCATGCCCGAAAGGAAGTTGGCCGTGGTGGGCGTGCCGTCCTTCATGCCGTCCCACACGGTGACTTTGTCGATCTTGAGGTTCTTGATGGCCTCCACCTGCACCTTGACCAGCTCTTCGAGCTTGTCGGCGATCAGCAGGCGAATGGCGGCATCGCTGTCGCCGCCGGCGGCGTCCACGATCCTGCGGAAGCCCTCGGCCTGCTTGGTCAGAATCTCGTTTACGCCGCGGGCGCGGGCTTCCATGGTCGCGAATATGGCGTCGGCTTCGCCGCGGGCCAACCGGCGGGTGCGTTCTGCGTCGGCCTCGGCGGCGATTTCCACCTGGCGCTTGCTGATTTCGGCCTTCACGATGACGTCGGCTTCCTGGCTGGCCTGCTCGCGGGCGGCGCGGCCCAATTCCGCGTCGCGCTCGGCCTTATAGGCTTCCTCCAGCGCTTTGGCGGCGGTCACCTTTTCGGCTGCCAGCGCGCGGCGGTTGGCCTCGGCCTGCTGCTCGCGCAGCGTGGCGTTGGAGTTGGCAATGGTGATCTTGGCCTCGTTCTCGCCCATGATGGCTTGAGAATCGGCGGAGGCCACCTGCACGCGCTCCTCGCGGTGGGCGTTGGCTTCGCCGATGGAGCCGTCGCGGGTCTTCTCAGCCACGGACTTGCGAGCGTCGTTGATGGCCTTGGCCGAGGCTTCCTTGCCCAGCGCCTGGATGTAGCCCGACTCGTCGTTGATGTCGGTGATGTTGACGTTGATGAGCCGCAGACCGATCTTCTTTAGCTCGGTCTCCACGTTGCTGGACACTGCGGCCAGGAACTTGTCGCGGTCGGTGTTGATCTCCTCGATGTCCATCGTGGCCACGACCAGACGCAACTGGCCGAAGATGATGTCCTTGGCCAGCTCCTGAATCTGGGCCAGGTTTCGGCCCAGCAGGCGCTCGGCGGCGTTCTGCATGACGCCTTCCTCGGTGGAAATGCCCACGGTGAAGCGGGATGGTACGTCGATGCGGATGTTCTGGCGGCTGAGTGCGTTGGTCAGCATGACCTCGATGCTCATCGGTGTGAGGTCTAGGAATGCATAATCCTGCACGACAGGCCAGATAAAGCTGGCGCCGCCGTGAATGCACTTGGCGCTGCGGCCGCGGCCGCCGCCGGATACCATGCCATAGACCACGAGGATCTTGTCCGAGGGGCATTTCTTGTAGCGCCGCAGCAGCGAGATCAGCAGCCCGAAGGCCAGCAGCACCGCCGCGATGACGGCAATCAGCCAATAGTCTCCCATAAGTACCTCCTCATACATTTTCTATATTGTCAGCCAGCGGGGAATCGCTGAATGAATGGGGCGTCCGAAATGCGAAGTGGATTTTTCGTCCTACCAGGCGGAGGATGGAGCTTATGCCGCAGAGCATAGGCGACCGACGACAACGCAGCAGGGCGGAAAAAGACCAAGCAAGGCGGATGCCATGCTTTATTCAGCGGTTCCCTTGTACTGGCTCCACAATCAGCGTCGTGCCGCCGCGCACATCCACCACGCGCACGCTATGTCCGGTCTTGAGCGCTTCACCAGCGGTCTGGGCGTCGCACTCCATCCAGCGGCCCTGCACCATCACGTTGACCTTGCCGGTGCCGGCAAATGCCCCGGGGATGGGGATATACACCTCGCCGACCTGGCCCACGGCGTTGCTCAGGTGCACGTTGCCGCTGGCCTGCAGCTTCTGCATCAGGTAAAAAAGCCATGCCGTAAGCAAAAGGCCCGCCGTGCCGGCCAGGAAGGCCACCAGGATGCTCAGCCACGCCGGTGCGCCTTCGCCGGTCATGGCCAGGCCCACCCAGCCGAACAGCACAAAGAAAGCCAGCACGCTGCGCAGCGAGAACACCTGGAAGGCCGCGGTGTCGACAGCCTCGGCAGAATGCAGGTGGTCCATGCCATGGCCTGCCGCCGCGTGATCGGGCAGGTCGTGGCCCACGTCTCCATCCATGGCGTCATGTCCGGCGTCCACATCGCCATGGGAGCCCAGCCCCACCAGCATCAGTATGGTCTGCAGCACCAGTACCAGCGACGAGGGGATGGCGACCAGAGCCAGCACCTTTTGCAGCAGCGTCAATGTGCCCCACCATGTGAGCATGACGATCCCTCCTCTCTTGATTTCAATTTCTGCAGTTCTATTATATATTATATGTTATAAGCCGGAGCCAAACAAGTTAACCTGTTTCAAAGCATCCAGGCACTGCCTGCAATGTCTGAATAAACGAACAACGGATACTCTGTTATTGTGGGATGTGGTGCTGACAGCCGCCCTGGCGATTCATTCGCGGGCGGCAACGAATGCTATATGAAGGGTAGGAATCTGCCCGCAGCCATGTTGCGTATCCCAAAAGGAAATAGAAGAACGAAACTATAGGGTTCGGCCGGCGACGGTCATCGTCGGCCGAACAACGTAAAGTATGAGAGAAAAGAGCAGGGGGTGGCCTCGGCGGGGGAGAAGTTCCCCCGCCGAAATCCACGTTTACACATTTGTTACAAACCCTAACTGTTTTTATGCTATAATCTACCTTTGCAGAAGTAGATTGTACGAAAGCGGGCAGACCATGGCATTGCAGATCACCGGCGCGCAGGGCCGCGCCAAACGCGCGGGCATTCAGCCGGGTTGGAGGCTGCTCTCCATCAATGGAGAGCCGGTGCTGGATTTCATCGATTTCAACTGGTTCTCGGCGCAGACCGATTTGGATATCCTCGTGGATACGGGGAAGGGCGAGAAGAGCATCCGGGTGTACAAGCCCGCGGAGGAGCCGCTGGGTCTGGATCTGGAAGGACTGTACCCCCAGGAACGCCAATGCGCCAACCGCTGCGTTTTCTGCTTTGTGGACCAGATGGCGCCCGGCATGCGGGACAGCCTGTATGTGAAGGACGACGACTGGCGCTACAGCGTGCTGTTTGGCAATTACATCACGCTGACCAACGTAGGTGAACGCGAATTCCAACGCATTCTCCGGCGTGCTCCCTCGCCGCTGTATATCAGCGTGCACGCCACGGACCCCGATGTGCGCGTGCGCATGATGGGCAATGAGAGCGCCGGGCGTATTCTGGAGCAGCTTCGGGCGCTGGGCGAAGCGGGCATACAGATGCACTGCCAAATCGTATTGGTACCCGGATACAACGACGGCGACGTTTTGCTGCGCTCCCTGCGGGACCTGTGGGCGTTGCACCCGGCGGTGCGCACGGTGGCCGTGGTGCCTGTTGGGCTCACACGTTTTCGCGAGGGCCTGCCGCAGCTTTTACCCGTGGACCGGGCAGCGGCGCTGGCCGCCGTGGAGACGGTTGAGAACTTTGCCCAGGGTTGCCTGCAGGCAAAGGGCGTGCAGTTCGCCTTCGCCGCTGACGAGCTGGTGGAGCGGGCGGGTTTGCCGCCCCGGCGATATGGCGGAGAGCACACGCCCCAGGTGGCCAACGGCGTGGGGCTGGTCAGCAACCTGCTGGACGAGTTGGAATGGGCGCTGCAGGACCTGCCAGAGGAATTGCCGGCGCTTCGCAGGGTCTCCATCATCACCGGAACATCGGCCTATGGCCTGATGGAGAACGTCGCCGCGCAGCTCAGCGCCCGGGTGCGCAATCTGGAGATACAGGTGATCCGCGCGCAAAACAGGCTGTTCGGCAGCAGCGTCACCGTGGTGGGATTGCTGAGCGGCGCAGACATCGCCGAGGCCGCCGCTGGGCACAATTTGGGAGATGAAGTATTGATCTCACAGGCGGCGCTGCGCAGCGGTGAGGATGTATTCTTGGACGGCATGACACTGAGTGAGCTTGCCCGGCGCGTGGGCGTGCCGGTGCGCGCCGTGGGCTGTGACGGCGAGGCGCTGGCCCGAGCCATCTGCTCCTTGCAGGATCATTCGGTGTAGCAAAACTGGAGGATTAACTTGAAAAGCAAACCAATTGTAGCCATCGTGGGGCGGCCGAACGTCGGCAAATCGACGTTCTTCAATCGCATCATCGGGCGGCAAATTTCCATCGTGGAGGACATTCCCGGCGTCACCCGCGACCGCATCTACGCCGAGGCCGAGTGGCAGGGCCACCGCTTCACGCTGGTGGATACCGGCGGCATCGAGATGGAGAGCGAGGACCTGATCAAGCGCCAAATGCGCACCCAGGCCCAGCTGGCCGCCGAAACCGCCGACCTGATCCTGTTCTTCGTGGATGGCCGCGACGGCCTGACCGGCGAGGATCACGACGTGGCCGACTATCTGCGCAAGATTAAAAAGCCTGTGCTGCTGGTCGTCAACAAGGTGGACAACGCGACCCGCGAGGACGCCATGTACGAGTTCTTCGAGCTGGGCATCGGCGAGCCCTATGCGATCTCGTCGGTGCACGGCATGGGCACCGGCGACGTTCTGGATGCCGTTGTGGCCGCAGTGGACACGGTAGAGGAGGGCGACGACGCCGAGGGCACCATCCGCATCGCTGTTGTGGGCAAGCCCAACAGCGGCAAGTCCTCGCTGGTCAACCGCATCCTGGGCGAGGACCGCACCATCGTGAGCCCCGTGGCCGGCACCACCCGCGACGCCATTGATACACCCTTTACCGCCAACGGCAAGCCCTATGTCATCATCGACACCGCGGGCATCCGCCGCAAGGCCCGCATCGAGCAGGAGTCGCTGGAGCGCTTTTCGGTGATCCGGGCGCTGTCCGCCGTGCGCCGCTGCGACGTGGCGCTGCTGA
>JAEZSC010000059.1 GCA_023422005.1 Bacillota bacterium
CGTTGCGGAGGAAAATGGTTCGCGGACCGCGCGACAGAGAGTGGCGCCCACCGGCTGAAAGGCGCCTGCGCGAAAGGGAACCTGTCCCGCCTCCGAAGCTGCGCGGGGGCAGCAACCCGCGCCGGAAAGCCCGACGTTATCCGGGCATTGAGTTGACGGCAGGCTGATGCTTTGCCGCCAAGCAAGGTGGTACCGCGGTTTCACAGCCCGCCCTTGGAAACAGGGGCGGGCTTTTTATATGGATAAGGAGGCATTGATATGGCAAAACAGCAGGAGTTTGTCACGCACATTGCGGACATCAACACAGACTTTCCCCAGTGGTATACCGACGTCATCCTCAAGACCGAAATGGTGGACTATGGCCCGGTGAAGGGCACGATGGTCATCCGCCCCTACGGCTATGAGGTTTGGGAGCGCATTCAGGAGGAGTTGGGCGCGCGCATCAAGGCTACAGGCCACCGCAACGCCTATTTCCCGATGTTCATCCCCGAGAGCTTCCTTAAGAAGGAGGCTGAACACGTGGAGGGCTTCGCACCGGAGGTCGCCTGGGTGACCAAGGGCGGCAACGAGGTGCTGGCCGAGCCGCTGGTCGTGCGCCCCACGTCGGAGACGATCATTTGCGACATGTATTCCAAGTGGATACAGAGCTACCGCGATCTGCCGGTGCTGATCAACCAGTGGTGCAACGTCGTACGCTGGGAGAAGTCCACGCGTCCCTTCCTGCGCACCAGCGAGTTCCTGTGGCAGGAAGGCCACACCGTGCATGAAACCCAGGAACAGGCCCAGGAAGAGACGCTCAAGATGCTGGAAGTCTACCGGGAGTTCTGCGAGACGGTGCTGGCCATCCCGATGTCCGTGGGGCAGAAGACCGAGAAGGAGAAGTTCGCCGGCGCCGTGGCCACCTATGCCATCGAGGCGCTGATGCAGGACGGCAAGGCGCTGCAGGCGGGCACGTCCCACAATCTGGGGCAGCATTTCTCCAAGGTTTTCGGCATCACCTATCAGAGCCGTGAGGGCCGCGAGGAGTTCGGCTGGCAGACGTCCTGGGGCGTGAGCACGCGCCTGATCGGCGGCATCGTCATGGTGCATGGCGACCAGCGCGGCCTGGTGCTGCCGCCCAAGGTTGCGCCCATCGAGGTCGTCATACTGCCCATCGCCGCCCACAAGCCAGGCGTCAATGAAGTCTGCGTCAAGGTGCGCGACGCGCTGAAGGCCGCGGGCATCCGCGTGCAGCTGGACGACCGCGACACCGTTTCCGCCGGCTGGAAGTTCAACGAGTGGGAGCTCAAGGGTGTGCCGCTGCGTCTGGAGATCGGCCCCCGGGACATCGAGAACGGCGTGGCCACGGCGCTGCGCCGCGACACGCTGGAAAAGTTTACGCTGCCTCTGGATGGCATTGCCGACGCCAGCCGCGCAAAGCTGGAGGAGATTCAGCGGTCGCTGTTTAACAAGGCCAAGGCGTATCGCGACAGCCACACCTTCGACGCCGCTGATATGGACGAGTTCGTGCGCGGCGTGGATGAAAGCCGGGGCTACGTGCGTGCTATGTGGTGCGGCGACCGCGCCTGTGAGGACGCCGTGAAGGAGCGCACCGGCGCCACCGCCCGCTGCATGCCCTTCGAGCAGCATAAGGTGGGGGATCACTGCGTGGTGTGCGGCGGGGAAGCCAAGCACATGGTTTACTGGGCCAAGGCATACTGATCGTCGGGGGCTCTGCCTCTGAAACTGTTCAAAGCAAGCCCGCTGGAATATCAGCGGGCTTGCTTTCTCCTGTTGGTAATCAAGTGCTGATGAAATATGACCTGCTAATAACTTTTGGTATGCCTATTAAGTGAGAACGGCTAACAGAGTATGTTATTTTGTTGCCCATGGAATAGGATCGTTTAGCTCCACTGTGCCAGACATAATGCTCGGCGTTCTCTCTCACGTTTCCGGGTTCGTTGGGTTATCTATATGAAGTAAATACCCGGTTTTCCCATATCTGCCGAGCTTGCTTTGGTCGTAGCGGTCGCTGTCAATGCAAATGTTGACTGCTTTCAGTGCGACCGTAACATCCCGGTTGCCAAAGAAACCGGGATTCTCAAAAAGATCATGTTCCCATAAATACTCGCATTCGATGTTGAGAAAACACTCTCTGATCCGTTTTAATCCAGCATCCTTTGCACAACGGTTTTTTGCGCAACACTGCCTCGGCGCCTTCGGTTTCGCCGATCCATCCCATGCTTCTATACCATGGAACCAGTGATTCCGCTGCCTTCACATCCTGTTCCATCGTTACTTTGTATGACCCATACTCCCTGCAATCAATACCCCAGGCCGCCAATCTCAACCGCTTCATATGCCCCCCCTGTGTCTTGAATAAATGAATAAAACGAAGCATGAAAGCTATCCGATCATCGAAGTTGACTACTTACAGTAGTGTAAACTGTCTTCACCTCTCCGTTATGTTTTTGCTTTGCAGTAAAAATAAGGGCCGAGGTCCCTTTCATGTGTTTTTGCATAAATCCATTGGAAATCTGCGCTTGTTAATATCACATCATCCATTCTATCAATTGCTGAGCTTTTAATTGAAGCAGCATCTTTTATCAAGAAAACCTTGTCATCAAAACTTGCTATTAAGACTACATCCCGTTTTCTTGTTTTATCAAAAGCTCTTCTGGCATCGTTATCTTGCAGATGTTCCAGCAACCCATAACTGAATACATGCCATAAATAACCGCAATAACCATCTTTAGAAAAGCAATAACATTCTAAAGCTTTTTGCTTCTTATCGGCAGGAACGATCTTATCGAACCATTCATACATATAAGCTTCTGACTGTTTATCATTTAGTTCAACGAATCCAACATGCATTTCATTCAAAAGTCTCTTGGACATAAAGCTCGTACCACCTAACAAGAACATAATTACTTCGCACCTCAGGAACGGTTACCTTAATGACTTTCTCATAACGAGCTTATCTTCTGTTTCTCCACACACAACAAAGCCGCTTTTCCTGTACAGATCCGCAGGCCCCATAAAATCTACGGCTGCACTAATAAATTCTTTTTTCGGATAGGCTTCAACAAAATCGAACCCATCCTGCGCCGCGTCCTGACATGCATGATCCAATAAGAGCTTCGTAATGCCCTTTCTTCGGTAATCCGGAGCGACCAAGAAACAGAATATGGATTTCACCTTGGTTCCAGATGTCAGTTCATCGGTGTGTACAGAACGCATAAAGCGCCGCCAACAGTAACATTTTAGGCAATCCGCTTTCGCATTGGCATTGCACCATCCCACAACCTTATCTCCATGATAAGCCAGATAGCCCTGTATGTTGTCATTCAGGATATTTCGAATGGCATAATCTCTTCTTTGCCTTCTGGTTAACAGATAATCAATATGATCAACGTCATGGTCATCATGGCACCACCACACACAGTAGCACTTGCATTCATCATCATTTGTTTTTCGGAATGAGGTGTCGTATCAAAGAAGCACACATAATCTTCTGTGAGATCCGGGTGTCAATTTGCGCATCTCAATATTCATGCATATCCTCCTGAAAAAACAATCCACAGTTTCGCGTTTGTCTGCATGTTATAGGCATTATATATTTTTTCCTATAACTAAACAATATTTCCATATGAAGCGGAGTTGCTTACACAGATTGGTCACGAGAGCGCCAACCTTGCAAAATTCCCCCTTCAAGACTAAAATAGGCATAAAGATCGCCGGATTTGCACGATCCTGTATGGTATCCCTGTATCTGGTAATAGTTACATAAACGGACTATGGAGAGTTACCATGGAGGACAGGAACACGTGCGCGATTTGCGGCGCAACCTGCCAGGACGCCGCCAGCATCGGCGGTCACGCGATTTGCCTGGTCTGCCGGCGTCTGCTGGACGACCCTGTCAACCGCGTGCTGACCGAGCCTGAGAGGGAACCGGCGCAACCGGTGTCCATCCACATCAAACGATAGGAGCCGCGGGCTTTTAAGCAGCGTCGGCCGGGAGAAGCACTTTGGCCGATGAGCGCACAGGCCCCATCCATCGCATGGTGCAGCGGTATGCCGACGAGCGGCCGCTACGCTTCCATATGCCCGGCCACAAGGGCCTGGGGGCATTGCCCGGCGCCAGCCACGATGTGACCGAGGTCGGCGGCACCGACACCCTTTTTGATCCAACCGAAGGAATTTTGGAAGCCCAGAGGGAGGCCGCGGCCTGCTGGGGCGCTGCTGAGAGCCGGCTGCTGGTGGGCGGCTCCACCGCCGGTCTGCAGGCCATGGCGTTGTGGGCGGCGGCTCAGGGCCGGCAGATCTACATGGGCCGCGATTGCCATGTTTCCGCCGTGTTCGCCTGCGCGCTGGCCGGCCTGCAACCCCACTGGCTGAATGGCTGCTGGCACGAGGAGGAGCAGGTCGCTGCGTGGAACGCCGATTCGCTGCGGCAGCTGCCCGGCGACGGCAAGCTGGCGCTGCTGCTGACCACACCGGATTATTTTGGCCGCTGCATCGACCTTGCGGCGGTTCGCCGGGAGCTCCAGCGCCGTGACGTTGCGCTGCTCGTGGACAGCGCCCACGGTTCCCACTTTGCTTTTTCCGACCGGCTGCCGCCGGATTGCGGTGAGCACGCCGATCTGTGGGTAAGCGGCGCGCACAAGACGCTGCCCGCCCCCACACAGACCGCATTTTTGCACATCAAACACGCGCAGGACGCGCCCCTGGCCACCCGCCTGTTGCAGAGCGTCACGACGACCAGCCCGTCCTATGTGCTCATGGAGGGTCTGGACAACGCCCGCGCTCACATGGCCGCTTCGGCGGCCGCGCTGGAAGATCTGATCGACCGCTGTCACAGTCTGAAAGCCTGCATCAACCGCATGGACGGCCTGCGCGCCTGGGACGAGGGCACCGCCCGCGCCTTGGGGTACGCGACGCTGGACCCCACGCGGCTGGTTGTGGACGTGCGCGGCCTGGGCATGACCGGTTGGCAGGCGGCGGCGGCGCTGCGCCGGCTGGGCGTCGTCGTGGAAATGGCCGACCATCGTCGCGTGGTGTGTATCCTGACCGTCGTGGATGACGAGCCCCGCACCGCGGCGCTGCTGCGGGCGTTTGAGAACTTGAGCTCCAGCCGACTGCCCTGCGCGGTGGGTCTGCCGAAGGCGCAGCCCAGCCTGCCAGCCGGTGAGGCTGTTATGACGCTGCGGCAGGCGTGGCTCAGCGAAAGTGTGGAGTCGCCGCTGGAGGTAGCCGCCGGGCGCATCGCCGCCGAGCCCTTTGGCGCCTATCCGCCGGGGCAGGCGCTGGCCATGCCCGGCGAGCGCATCGGGGAAGAGGCGGTGGCCGCGGCGCTGCAGGCGCTGGCCATGGGCGGTTCGGTGTTCGGTGCACGGCGGGGCATGCTGTCTGTGGTAAAAGAGTAGGGGAGTGTAGTATGAGATATCGTTCGGTTTTATTCGATCTGGACGGCACACTGGTGGACAACAGCCAAGGAATCTTCAACGGCTTCCGTTATGCGCTGGAACAGCTGGGCCGGCACGAGGAGATGGACCGGGTGACGCCGGACGTCATCGGCCCGCCGCTGCGGCTGAGCTTCCAGACGCGCTTCGGCATGGATGAGGCCCAGGCTGGGGCGGCCGTGGATGTTTATCGCGTGTACTACCGTTCCACGGGCGTTTATCAGTGCCGCGTGTACGACGGCGTGGAGAACGCGCTGCAGCGGTTGCGCGATGCCGGTGTCACGCTGATACTGGCTACGTCCAAGGCGCAGGTGTTTGCCGAGATCATTTTGAAGCAGACGGCGCTGGATCGCCTTTTCACCGCCGTGGTTGGCAGCGAGCTGGACGGTACCCGTGACAACAAGCGCGACATCATCACCCATATCCAAAGCACGCTGCTGGAGCCCCGGCATTTGCCTGCCCTTATGGTGGGCGACCGATTCCACGACGCCAAAGGTGCGCGAGAGGCTGGTATGGACGCGGCTGCGGTGCTGTGGGGCTTCGGGCAAGAGCAGGAATTTGAGGATTATGAGAACGTGCGGGCAGTCTTCGCCGACGCGGCAAGCATGGCCGACTGGCTGCTGGAGGAAGTATGAGCAAGGGGTTATTCATCACCTTTGAGGGCTCCGACGGTTCGGGCAAGAGCACCCACATCCGTTTGCTAAGCGAGAAATTGCGCGCCATGGGCCACACTGTGCTGGTGACCCGGGAGCCCGGCGGCTGTACCATCAGCGAGAAGATCCGCGAGTTGGTGCTGGACCGCGAGTATACGGAGATGACCCCCGTTGCAGAAGCGCTGCTTTATGCCGCTGCGAGAGCCCAGCATGTGGCGCAGGTGATCCGCCCGGCCTTGGAGCGCGGAGAGATCGTGATCTCCGACCGTTATCTGGATTCCAGCATCGCCTATCAGGGCTATGGCCGGGAACTTGGCGAAGACCTGGTGCGCACCATCAACGCGCCGGCCATCGGCGGCCTCATGCCGGACATCACTTTTTTCATGGCGGTCAACGTGCGCGCCGCCCAGGGGCGCATCGCCGATCGTGATCTGGACCGGCTGGAACTGGCGGGCCTAAATTTCCACGAGCGCGTGGGGGCGGCCTTTGAGCGGCTGGCCCAACAGAGCGATGGGCGCATGGTGACCATCGAAACCTCCACCGATCCCAAGCCCGTCGTCCACGACAGGATCATGCAAATTATCGCCGATTCGGGGTTGCTGCCGCGGGAATAGAGGATGAAAGCGGCGTTTGCCGCAGCATCGCCGCGCCAAGCATAAACACAACAATGATTGCGGTAAATTAAAAAATGTTCGGATTTACACTTGCTTTTTGATGGTTCAGCTTGTAGAATATTCACGTATTTCGGGTATGGAGGTCACATCACGTGGAATTGTTGAAGGAGCGGATCATGCGCGAGGGCAAGGTGTTGCCCGGCGGCGTCATTAAGGTGGGCTCCTTTCTCAACCACATGATCGACACCCAACTGGCCGCCGAGATCGGCCGCGAGTTCGCCCGTATTTTCGGTTCCGACGGCATCACCAAGATACTGACCATCGAGGCCAGCGGCATTGCCTATGCGGTGCTTACCGGAGTGGAGCTGGGCGTGCCCGTGGTCTTCGCCAAGAAGGCTGTCGGCCGCAACACCAGCGGCGACAACGCCTTTTGCTGCTGTGTGCATTCCTTCACCAAGGATGTCGATGCGACCGTATCGGTCGGCTGCGACTATCTGAAGCCCGATGACCGCGTGCTGATCATTGACGACTTCCTGGCCATGGGCGAAGCCGTTTTTGGCCTGGCCGATCTGGTTCGTCAAAGCGGCGCCACGCTGGTGGGCGCCGGCATACTGATCGAGAAGGCCTTTCAGGCCGGTGGTACGCGCCTGCGTGAAGCAGGCATCCGTGTGGAATCCTTGGCGCGCATCTCGTCCACCGAGGGCGGCGTCATTGCATTTTCGTAAATCAATGGAGGAGGAGACACCAATGAAAATGAGAAAGACCCTTGCCATTGTGTCCGCCGTC
>JAEZSC010000078.1 GCA_023422005.1 Bacillota bacterium
CACGTCGTTGTAGATGCGCTCCACGTGCTCTTTGAGCGCGTCGCGATCATACTGCAGCTGGAACTGGAAGTGCTGGGGCTGCACCCGCAGCCGGAACAGCGTGTTCAGGCGCTGCAGCGCGTCGCCCTGGCGGCCCACGGCCATGGCCGCGCGCTGGGTGCCCACGATGTCATAGCGGGCGTTGATGTCCTTCATTGGGATGATCCAGCGGTTGTCGCCCACGATCACCGTAAGGTCCTTGGGGGCCACGGCGCCGTCGGCCCCGCGGAAGGTCTCGCGGATCTGCGCTTCGGTCAGGCCACCGACCGGCTTGCCGTCGATGTACACGTTGTCATAGCAGCTCTCGCTGGAGAGCAGCTCTGACGCGGCGTATACGATGCCGCAGGCGGCAAACATCGCCAGCACGGCGATGGCCGTCAGCAGCTCGACGGGCTTGAGTGGGTGCCTTTTCATTGGGCTTGCATCCGCCTTTGGACGCGGCGCGTTTTATTGCACCGCGGTGATGAGCTCATAGAGCGCGTTGTGAGAGCGGGCAATCTCGATCTCCTTATGGGTCACGACGACGCCGGCGGCCAGCAGCACGTTGCCCTGATCGTCCAGAATGTCGTCGGAGAGCGTCTTGCCCAGGAAGAACTGCACCTCCGAGTCCTCCTCGGCGGCTTCTTCGCTGCTCTCGCCGGTGATGATGGCGGAGGCGCTGATGGTCACAATCTTGGCGGCTTCCACGGCGCTGCCGTCGGCCAGGAACAGCGTCTGCAGGCTGCCGTCGGCGGTGTCCAGCGCGAAATCGGTGACCTTGCTTACAACCTCGCCGGAGGAATCGATGACGCTGACGCCCACGATGTCCACCAGGGTGGCCAGAGACTTCTTGAGCTCGTCGCTGACGGCAACCAGGTCGCGGCCGCTGCGCACGGTGATCAGGTCGCGGCCCACGGACTTGACCTTGCCATAGGGCAGCAATGCCGGCGTCTCATACCACGGCGCGCCGGAGAGCACCAGATAGTCGGCCTTTCGGCTGACGGGATTTACGACGATATGGCCGACGCTGCCGATGGAAGCGCCATCCTGTATGGACAGGATGGGGAGCTTGAGGATTTCGCTCTGATTGCGCATGTGTGTTTCTCCCTTCTCTATGCGAAAATGCGGGCAACCCGCGGTTTTCCTGTGTGAATTATTTCTGGCCGCCCAGCAGCTGCATGGCCAGTGCTTCCAGCTCGCGGCGGGTGTCCTCGTCCACGGTGTAGCCGCGGCGGATGGTCTGCAGCTTCTTGAGGGCTTCGCCCTTCCAGCCCAAAGCCACGAGAGACCGCGCGATGGCCACTTCGGCCTGCAGCGCCGTGGCGCCGCCGCGGTTTGCCACGGCCTGCAGCGCGCGTACCGCCTCCATGTGGCGGCCTTCGTTGGCCAGTGCCAGCGCGGCGTCCAGCTCCTGCCGGGCGGCTTGTTCGGCTTCCTCCGCGGCGCGGGCTTCTTCAGCTATGCGGGCTTCCTCGGCGATGCGGGCTTCTTCGGCGATGCGGGCCTCTTCGGCGGCGCGGGCTTCTTCGGCGATGCGGGCCTCTTCAGCTGCGCGGGCTTCCTCGGCGATGCGGGCTTCTTCCTTGGCGCGGGTCTCTTCCGCGATGTGAGCCTCTTCCGCGATTCGGGCTTCTTCGGCGATGCGGGCCTCTTCCGCGATGCGGGCTTCTTCAGCCACACGGGCCTCTTCGGTGATGCGGGCCACTTCCGCGATGTGGGCCTCTTCCGCGATTCGGGCTTCCTCGGCTATACGAGCTTCTTCAGCCACACGGGCCTCTTCCGCGGCGCGGGCTTCTTCGGCTATGCGGGCCTCTTCGTCTATGCGGCCTTCTTCAACTGCAAGGGCCTCTTCAGCGGCGTGGGCTTCCTCGGTTGTGCTGTCGTCTTGGGCTGCGAGAGCCTCCTGAACGGTGCTTTCTTCCTGGTTCGCAGGGGCTTCCTCCGGCGGGGCCTGTTCTGCGCGGCCCCGGAGGCGCTGCACGCGGCGGCGCAGCTCTTCCTTCTCCGACAGGGGGCGATCGGCGGATTGGGCGTTCTGCGTGCTGTTCTGATCTTCCATGGGCTCCTGCTCCTCGTTGGCTGGTGTCGGTTGCGCTTGCTCCGCTTCAGCCGGTGCGGAGGGCTCTTCTTGCTCTGCGCTGGGAGGCGCTGTTTCTTCCGGTTGTGGCTCTTGCTGTGCATCGGGCTCCTGCTGCGGCGCGGGCAGCGGCTCTGCCTGCGGCGGTTCCGGCTGCTCCTGTGGCTGGGCCAGCGCCCGTTCAAAGAGCTGCGCAAGGTCCTGCTCCGGCATCGTCTGCGCGGCAGGCTCTGTCGGGGATTGGGCCGGCGCTTGCTCCGTGGGTTGGGCGGCGTTGGCCCGGGCATCATCTTCGGCTGCAGCCGGTACAAAGGTCTGTTCAAAGGCAGCGGCGGAAGCCGTGGTGGTAGCCAGGGGTTCCGTCTTCACGGCGCCGGCGGTCATGCGGCGGGGAGCGCTGTAACCGCGCTTGGCAGCCTCCCGCTGCAGCGGGTGTGCCTGGCGGTTGTACACCGAGCCAAACCACAGCACCATCCCACAGAACAAACCGAACAGCGCCAGCATGACCAGGAAAGCGAGGTTAAGGGGAAGGGGAGCGCTGAAAAAAACCGGCCGCATGGCCAGCACCAGCAGCAGGCCCGCCGCACCGGCCAGCAGCATCAGCCACCGGCGCACACCCAGCCGCGGCGAAAAGACCACCAGCACGGCAAAGCCGGCCAGCAGCGCCACAGCCGCCACCGCGCGCAAATCACCCATGGCCCGGTTCCTCGCTCATACCCGCCCCGCCTGGCGTAAAACCGCTGATTTCAGCGGATATTACGCCATTTTGTCTTATCTGTGATTTTAAACGTCTGGTCAAGGGCTGTCAACAGAATCAGCCATATATGCCTATCTTTGGTGCTATAACCGGATATCGACAGGCTGCTGGAAATTATTGGGTCGCGAAGAACTAAGTAGTTATTTCATGCAAAGTGGAAAATTTCGCCCCTTTGGGTGCGACCAAAGGGCTTTCCGATCGCCCTTTGGAAACCTTCGGCCCCATTCCATGAATGAGTAGGCTATATGTGATAAACTGTCCTTTCCAAATTGTTGGTAGTGCGGCCAGAAATATAGTCCGCATACCGCAGACGAACCGTGTCATGTACGATAAGCCCCGTTTATTTTCACATAATCATAGGTCAAATCACAAGTCAGCATGAAGTCGGCGCATCCGCCCTGGTGGAACTCCAGCCGCAGCAGCACCTCGGGGCGCTTAAGCTCCGCGAGGGCCAGGGCTTCGTCGAAGGGCAGCGCCCGGCCGCCGGCGCACACCTGCACCGCTCCTATGAACACGTCCACGAGGTCGGGGTCGAACTCCACGCCGGAATAGCCCGCCGCCGTGAGGATACGCCCCCAGTTGGCGTCGCAGCCGAAGGCCGCCGTCTTGACCAGCGGGGATTTGGCCACGGCCTGGGCCACCTGCAGCGCGTCCTGGGCCGTGGGCAGGCCGTTCACGCGGATCTCCAACAGTTTGGTCGCGCCTTCGCCGTCGGCGGCCAGCATGCGCGCCAAGGCGTGGCACACCTGGCTTAAGCCCTCGGTGAAGGCCGCATGCTCTGGCGTGCCGGCGCGCACCGTGGGGCAGCCCGACGCGCCGCCTGCCAGCGCCACGGCCTTGTCGCATACGCTGGTGTCGCCATCCACGCTGATGCGGTTGAAGCTGACCGCAGCGGCGGCAGTCAGAGACTGCTGCAGCGCATCGGCTTCAATGGCGCAGTCGCTGGTCAGCACGGCAATCATCGTGGCCATGTTGGGGTGTATCATGCCGCTGCCCTTGGCCATGCCGCCGATGCGCACGGGCACGCCGCCAATGGCAATCTCCACGCCGGCCTGCTTGTCCACAGTGTCGGTGGTCATGATGGCCCGGGCCGCCGCTTCGCCGCCGTCGGCGCTCAAGGCCTTCGCGGCGGAGGCGATGCCCGAGGAAAGCTTGTCCATGTCCAGCGGCACGCCGATGACGCCGGTGGAGCCGGTCAGCACTTCGGCGGGCGCGCAGCCTACGGCCTGGGCGGTCAGTTCCGCCATGGACCAGGCGTCCCGGTCGCCGCGCTCACCCAGGCACGCGTTGGCGCACCCGCTGTTGATGACAACGGCGCGGGCACTGCCGCCGGCTGCGTGTTTGCGGCACAGCTGCAGCGAATGGCCCTTTACGACGTTGCGGGTAAAGATGCCGGCGGCGGCGGCCGGTGTGCCGCTCACAACCAGCGCAACGTCGGCGTTGCCGTTCTTTTTCAAGCCGCAGGCTGCGCCGGCGGCGCGGAAGCCCTTGGGATATGTGACGCCCTTTTGCGTGGACATATGCTCATCTCCGTTGAAAGAATGCAATAATTATACTGTTGGACGCATAAATATACAAGCGTCTTCATCCAAGAAATGCTTTGACCAGGACAGGGCGCGCAGGCGCTGGCGCCACTGGTCGCGGGAGGGCGAATCCAGCTCATTTAGAAAGCGGATGACTTCACCCAGCTTGCCCTCGATCAGGTTGGCCGCCACCGGGCGGCCTTCCTCGGCGTCTTCCAGCCCTTCGGTCTCCCGGCCATCAGCCTGAGCCGAAAGCAACGCCGAATGAAACGCATGGATCAGCCGGTCCACGCACATCATCTTGTCTTGGTATGTCCTCATTCGCGGGTATTCCTCGGCAAATGCACGAAAGAAGGGTGTGGCATTGGCGCCGAACAGCTTCTTTTTGCGATAGGTGCGATGAAAGTCTTCCCAGGACATCTGCCAGCCGCAGGCGCACGCCAGCAACTCGCCTTCCCGGTGCGCCTCCTGTGAGCACCGTGGGCACTTCACCAGGCCCTGCACATGGGCGCGGGTCACCGCCAGTATGCTCTCGCAACGGGCAAGCAGAGCACAGGCCGCTTCCTCCAGGGTGTCCATGTCCTGCAGGCCTGCCGCGTCGCATTCATAAGCTCGTCGGATCGCTTCTTGGGACACCCGGGGCGCCCAACGGATCTCCTCCATATCTACCAATCCCTTTCAAAGATAAATTATAAAGGCCGCTGCCGGGCACCGCAACGCGCCCCCCGGAGGTATGATAGAATGGCATTAGCCGGGGATATGCCGTGGGAGCGTGTCTAAAGGGGAGGACGAATATGATTCTATTTCAGACCGAGGACCTGTACGGCGATACCCTGTGTCTCCAGGATGCTGAGGAGTTTCACAGGATCTGCAACGCGCCCTTCGTGCTGCGCTGGATGGAGGATTGGAAGATGAGTCTGGAGCAGGTGAAGGGTCTGATCGGCTATTTCATCCGGGGTTATGAAGTTCGGGATCCGGAGAAGAGCCCCTATATCATCGCCATACGCCACAGGGAGACCGGGCGCTTCATCGGCATATGCGGGTTCGGGCCCAAGGAGGAGCTGGGCGCAGATGCGGAGATCGCCTATTTTCTGGACGAAGCTTACGCCAACAAGGGGTACATGAGCCAGATCGTGGAGCGGGCCATCGAGTTTTACTTTGATTTGACCGGCAAGCCTTATCTGTCGGCGCTGGTGAATGAGAAGAACATCGCATCGAAAAGGATTCTGGACAAGATGGGCTTTTTATATCACGAGGTGCACGACCCCGCCGGGCGGCTGCAATCCCACTACCGGCGGTATCGCGACGCCTCAATCCGCAGTTAACCGCACTCTGCCATAGCTGACCTGTGAACCGTCGGGCAGCACCCACAGCGCATCGGCAGTGCCCATGGAGCGCAGCAGAGCGCGGCCCCGTTCCGGTGAAAGGTGGTCCAGCGCTTCGCACAGCAGCGCCGCTGATGAGGCGTCTGCGGCGGTCACGATCAGCGCACGGTAGCGCAGGCCGCTGTCGTCGGCGCTGGTGCGGATGCACGCGCCGCCGCTCTTGAGCCACAATGCGCGGGTAGAGCCGCCCAGCTCCACGGCCACCGGCCAGCCTTGGCGGGCCGGCGCCTGGCCCACGACGCGCACGCCGCCGCCGCAGCGCAGCAGCGCGCCATTCATAGTCGGGGTGGCCGCTGCCGGAGAGGCCCCGGCGGCCGCGGTTGTGGGTGCGGGAGGAGTCGGCGTGGTCTTGGCGGTTTGCAGCATAGGCAGCAGGTCATTGGCGGCGGCGTCCAGCGCCCAGCCCCGTGCCACGGCACCGCCGGGCAGCGCCGCGCCGGCCTTCAGCGCGATGATGCCCCGTCCGGTATCCACCGCCGCCGCGCCGGCCAACTGGGGCAGCTCTGCAGCGGCCTCCGGCGAGCGCTGCTGCCACTGTATCAGCGTGTCGGCGTAGCGCAGCACCTCCGGCGCGGCCCGCACGGCGCACTGGCCGGCGAAGCGGTTCACGGCATCGGCGCCCAGCTCAAAGCCGGTGTCGCCGCCATCCAGCAGCGCGCTCAAGCGCTGCAGCGTGGTTTGCACCTGCCGTGCCGTCGCAACAAAGAGTCCGGCGTCGTTGGTCGTCGCGGTGAAGGACCCCTCCCCGCCGAACACGCCGGTGAAGCGCACGGTCTGCGGCGAAGGTTTGGCGGTGCACCCGCTCAGCAGGATAACGGATAGTACGGCAAATGCCGTGATTTTTTTCATATTTCGTTTCATGGCCTCAGTATTCCACCGCAGTTCAAAAACTATCAATCGCCAGAATTCCGTGCAAATCTGCCGGCCTTACAAAAATAATGTTGGTGATTACCATCTGCCTGTGTTATAATAATTGCCCTTTCTAAAAACAAAGTGTGAGACTTTTGCTTGTTGCCGACCGGCGATTCATTCGACGGGAGGAAACGTGAAATAGAACAGCGCAGATAAAAAGTCCGCCCGTAGGCGTTCCTTCGTTTCTATATATAAAGCATGAGAACCAAAAGCTGAGATATCGTCTGCCGACCATCATCGGCAGACGATTGGAATGAAAGATGACAAGGCACCAAAATCGCCAATGCGCAAGCGCATTGGCGAAATGAAGGAGGTGTGCGTATGTCCGTTGTCCGCCACAAGGATTTCCCGCTGGAAGAGGAACGCTTGAACCAATCGGTGGTGCGGGTTGCCAAGGAGACCGCCATCGTGCGGGACATCGAGCGCAGCCAGTTCGCCGAGGTCACCCATTACCGCGAGACCTCCGGCGGCTCCTACAACACCGACTGGT
>JAEZSC010000146.1 GCA_023422005.1 Bacillota bacterium
AGCCCGCCACGCACACGGCGTGGGCGGTCACCACGAAGGGCCGAAAGCCGTGGCGGTCCACAGCCTTGCTGAACAGGATATCAAAGACCACCTGGGTGAGGAAGTTGACCAGCACCAGCAGCCCGAACTGGCCGTAGGAGAAGCCGAACTGCTCCCGCAGCGGGATGAACAGGATGGGTGTCAGGTTCACGACGATGGCTTGGGTGAAGTTGCCCAGATAGCAGGCACGGGCGGTCAATCGGTAGTTGGGGTGATGGGACATGAAGATACTCCTTGTGGCAATGCGTGCTGCGTACAGTATAACAAAAAAAACCCGGTGTGGGTCCTTTTTATGACATCAATGGCTGCTGCAGCCTGACCTTTTTAATGCAATTCTTTGATTGCGCAAGTTACGGCTTTGCTGTATGATCGTATTAATGATAACGTTTACATTTCACCAATCCCCAACGGCAAAGACACAAGCATTCGAAAAGAGGAGGTAGTCCATGGACAATCCGAGCGGCAGACCCAAACGCGGTATCTCCATCTACAGTTACTCCGGCGAATATGGCGTCACGATGACGCTGGAAGACATGTTCGCGGACATGTGCGACATGGGCGTGGAGGGGCTGGAGATACTGGCCAATGGTCACATCGAAGGGTACCCTGCTCCCAGCGACGAGTGGGTGGAGAACTGGTTCCGTTTGTTGAGCAAATACCGCATCAAGCCGGTGGAATACGGGCATTGGGTGGATTCCCGGCTGTACCCCGGCCGCGAGCTCAGCACAAAAGAATCCTATGACATGCTGCTGCGCGACATCAAGCTGGCCAACCGGCTGGGTTTCACGGTGCTGCGCACCAAGCTGGGCGTCATCGACGGCACCTTGACACCGGTCAAAAACTGGCGAGAGTTCATTGAGATGGCCCTGCCGGATGCGGAACGCTACAACGTGCGCATGTGCCCCGAGATTCACAACCCAACGGTGCTCAAGTCACGGATGGTGGATGACTATGTGGAGTTCATCGAGCGCACCAAAACCAAGCACTTCGGTCTGAACATCGATTTCGGCGTGTTCCAAACCAACCCCTGGCGTATGTTCGGCGGCGACCACCCCATGGAGTTCAGCCCTGTGGAAGACATCATACCGTTGCTGCCCTATGTGTATGCCTGCCACGCGAAGTTCTACAACATGACAGAGGAGTTCGTCGAGACGACCACGCCTTATGACAAAATTGTGGATACGCTGATTCAGCACCATTGGGACGGCTATCTGCTCAGTGAATATGAGGGTCCCAACAAAGATGTGCCGGGTTATGCCTCGGATCAGTTGCGCAAACACCACGTTTTACTCAAGCGTTTGTTGGGTGAATAAAGGAGGGCAGACAATGCTGGAAAAGGAATGCATTCAAAGCAGAGGGTTCCGCAATGTGGTAGAGGGGACCGCGGTCGTCGGTTTTCAGCTCGCCATACGGTCTTTGTATTATCGGGGCGTGTGGCTGTCCCAACTGAGGCCGGCCACTGTGATCGTCGACGGAGAAATCTTTGAGCGAGAACAGGTCCGTTGGACCATTGGCGGCAAGACGTATGCCCAGACGGAGCTGTCGCAGCACGGGGACATCAACTGGCAGCTTTTGGAGCCTGCCATACTGACTGTGAACAAAGCCGGCGGCCTTGCGCAAGGGATGCACGATGTGGAAGTGAAGTACACCTACAGCGCTTCCTACATGCCGCCGGAAATGGATGACCTGTTTGGCCGTCTGGCAGTGCACAAGAGAAGGCTGGTTTTGGTCTGAGCCAGCTCAGCGATGCATAAACGGCAGCGGCGAACGCATATCAGGTCGCCGCTGCCGTTTTGCTTAGGATGAATGCCTGCGGGAGCAAATATGCTAAACCAACGATTCCAGGCGATTGGCCATTGTATGATGTATAATATGGCGGTTGCATGAGGGGAGCGTGAAGTTTTTATGACGATATTCGACAACACGATGGCCAACATGAACTGGACGCAGCTGCAGCAAGCCGTGGAAGAGGACGCCGTTGTGCTGCTGCCGCTGGGTGTCATGGAGGAGCACGGGCCCCACCTGTGCCTGGGAACGGACATCTACACCGCCCACCTGCAGTGCCTGGCCGTGCAGAAGGTGCTGGCGCAGCAGGGGCACGCGTCGGTCATCGCGCCGCCGTTCTATTGGGGCATCTGCCAGGCCAACGCCGGCTTCATCGGGTGCTTTACGGCCCGCAAGGAGACGGTAAAGGCCGTGCTCTTTGACCTGTTCTCATCGCTGAGCGAGTTCGGCTTTCGTCGTGTGTATGGCATAAACGCCCACGGCGACATCGAGCACGGCGTGGCGATGATGGAGGCCTTCCGCGAGGCCGGCGAGCAGCTGCCTATCCGCGCGTGCTACGGCTTTGCTCAGGAGCGGCTGGCGCCCTTCGGCTTGAGCGGCGCTGAGCCCTTCCTCTACGTCGTGCAGCCTTCCACCGCGTCCATCGGCGCGTCCGGCGTACCCGATGTGCACGGTGGCGACATCGAGACGGCAGTCGTGCATGGGTTCTATCCCGAACTTGTGGACGCAAAGCTTGCTAAGACCCTGCCGCCGGTACCCCTGGCACAGGACAAGGGGATGGAATGGCTGTTCGGCGGGCACATCAAGGAGCTGTCGCCCCAGGGCTATCTGGGTGCGCCGGCGGATTTCGATGGCGTGGATGTGCAGGCGTATCTGGAAGACGCCGCCCAGCGGATATGCGAGGGAATCCTGAAAAGACTGTAGACCGATACGACAGCAAAACAAGGAGATTGCCAATGCGGCCAACGCTCGCATGTTCCGATTACACGTTTCCGCTGTTGAGCCATGACCACGCGCTGGACCTGGTGGCGATGCTGGGCTTCCCAGCCGTGGACATCGGGCTTTTCGAAGACCGCTCCCACCTGTGGCCGTCGCGGGTGTTCCCGGAGTTGGAGCAAAACGCCCATGCGCTGCGCCGCAAGCTATGTGACCGGGGGTTGAAGCTTTCGGACCTTTTTTTGCAGACAGCGTTGGATTTCGCGGCTGTGGCGCCCAACCACCCCGACGCTGCCGTGCGCAGGCGTTCCCGGGAGCTGTTTTTGCAGGCCTGTGAATTCACGGCGCAATGCGGCGGCGGCCACATTACGGCGCTGCCCGGTGTGCTCTTTGAAGAGGAACCGGCAGCCAGCAGCTGGGCCCGCTGTGCGCAGGAGCTCTTGTGGCGGGTGCGGCAGGCCAGGGAGTTCGGGCTGGTGTTCTCGGTGGAGGCCCATCTGGGCTCCATCGCGCCCACGCCCTCGGATGCTCTGGCGTTGGTGCGGGCTGTGGAAGGCCTGACGCTGACGCTGGATTACACCCACTTTATAAGGCAGGGCTATGCCAACGCGGACGTGGAGCCGCTGATCGCCCATGCGTCCCACTTTCACGCCCGCGGCGCGGCCCCGGGGCTGCTGCAGGCAGCGGTCAAGGACAGCACCATCGATTATCGCCGTGTCATACAGAGGATGCGGGAGGTGGGATACACCGGATATCTGTGTATCGAGTACACGTGGAGCAAGTGGGAGGGCTGCAACCGCACCGACAACCTGTCGGAGACGATCCTGCTGCGCGATGAGATTGCCGGCTGTCTGAAAGCCTGACAAGGATCTCTATATAGGGGACTGCCAAACCCTGCCGAATGCGCTATACTGTTGGGGATAACGCCGTTGGCATGCTTTGCCGCGGTTGGCTGGGAGAGGTGCATATGTTTAGATCTCCACAGGTGGAGCAGCGCTATACAGGCGCGCTGAAACGCTATGACACGGCGATGAACAACGACATGCCCGACCGCATCCCCGTGCGGTTCCTGTTCGAGGAGGTCGCCGCCAAATACGCCGGCTACACCACGCAGCAGACGGCCTGCGACT
>JAEZSC010000177.1 GCA_023422005.1 Bacillota bacterium
AGGTTTATCTCAAGCGCGAGGACCTCAACCACACCGGCTCCCACAAGATCAACAACGTGCTGGGGCAGGTGCTGCTGGCCAAGCGCATGGGCAAGACCCGCGTGATCGCCGAGACCGGCGCGGGCCAGCATGGCGTGGCCACGGCCACTGCCGCGGCGCTCATGGGGCTGGAGTGCGAAATCTACATGGGCCGGGAGGATACCGAGCGCCAGGCGCTCAACGTCTACCGCATGGAGCTGTTGGGAGCCACCGTACACCCGGTGGACAGCGGCACCCGCACCTTGAAGGACGCCGTCAACGAGACCTTGCGGGAGTGGACCGCCCGCGTGGACGACACCCACTACGTGCTTGGCTCGGTCATGGGCCCGCACCCCTTCCCGACGATTGTGCGGGATTTCCAGAGCGTCATCGGCCGGGAGGTGCGCGCGCAGCTCAAAGAGCGGGAGGGCCGGCTGCCCGACGCCCTGATCGCCTGCGTGGGCGGCGGCAGCAACGCCATGGGCCTCTTCTATGAGTTCATCGGCGAACCATCGGTGCGGCTGATCGGCTGCGAGGCGGCGGGTGAGGGCGTGGAGACGCCGCGCAACGCCGCGACTGTAGCGACAGGCCGTGTTGGCATCTTCCACGGCATGAAAAGCTACTTCTGCCAGGACGAATACGGCCAAATCGCGCCGGTGTATTCCATCTCCGCAGGGCTGGATTACCCCGGCATCGGCCCGGAGCACGCGAACCTCAAGGACACCGGCCGGGCCGAGTATGTGCCCGTGACCGATGCCGAGGCCGTGGATGCCTTTGGGTACCTCTCGCGCATGGAGGGCATCATCCCCGCCGTGGAGAGCGCCCATGCCGTAGCCTATGCCCGCAAGGTCGCTCTGGCCATGGGCAAGGATCAGATCATTGTCATCAATTTAAGCGGTCGCGGCGACAAGGATGTGGCCGCCATCGCACGATACAAGGGGGTGGACCTGCATGAATAGACTGCAAGCGGCCTTCGCCCGCGGCAAGGCGTTTATCCCGTTTCTGACCGCCGGCGACCCGGACCTGGAGACCACCGAGCGGCTGGCGCTGGCGCTGGCCCAGGAGGGCGCGGACCTCATCGAGCTGGGCATACCCTTTTCCGACCCGGTGGCTGAGGGGCCGGTGATCCAAGCCGCCGACGTGCGGGCGCTGGCCGCCGGCACCACGACCGACGGCATCTTCGCGCTGGCCCGCCGCCTGCGGGGGCAAACCCAGGTGGCGCTGGCATTCATGACCTATGTCAACCCGGTGTTCGCCTACGGGGTGGAGCGGTTCCTGAGAAACTGCGCTCAGGCCGGTGTGGACGCGCTGATCGTGCCGGACCTGCCCTTTGAGGAGCGCGGCGAGTTGCTGCCCTACTGTGAGGCCCACGGCGTGGCGCTGATCTCGCTGATCGCGCCGACGTCCCGCGAGCGCATCGGCGCCATCGCCGCCCAGGCCCAGGGCTTCGTGTATTGTGTATCCTCGCTGGGCGTCACCGGCGTGCGCAGCGCCATCACAGGAGACGTGGTGGGCATGGTGGCCGCGGTGAAGGCCGCCAGGGATATCCCCGTGGCCGTGGGCTTTGGCATCGCCACGCCGGAGCAGGCCGCGGCGGTGGCCCGTCATGCCGACGGCGCCATCGTGGGCAGCGCCATCGTGCGGTTGATCGGTGAGCATGGCAAAAACAGCGAGCAGCCGCTGCGGGCTTATGCCCAGGCCATGCGTCAGGCCATCGACGCCGCGGAGGCATAAGCATGGTGTTCGTGCTCAAGGAAGGCGTGACCAAGCAGCAGATCGACCGTTTCATCGCGGGGTTCGAGGCCAGAGGCTTTTCCACGATCCTAAGCCACGGCACCGAGCACACCGTCGTGTGCCTGATCGGCAACACCGCCACCGTGGATGTGGATAAGGTCGTGCAGACCAACCCCATCGTGAGCTACGGCAAGCGCGTGACCGAGCCCTATAAGGCCGTGAACCGCGCCGTGCACGCCGACGACACCATCGTGGACGTGGCTGGCCGGCGCGTGGGCGCGGGGTTCTTCCATGTGATCGCCGGGCCGTGCTCGGTGGAGGGCGAGGAGCAGATACTGACCGTGGCCCACGCGGTGAAATCCGCCGGGGCGAGCTTGCTGCGGGGCGGCGCCTTCAAACCCCGCACGTCGCCCTATTCCTTCAGCGGCCTCAAGGATGAGGGCATCCGCCTGCTGCTGGCCGCCAAGCGTGAGACCGGCCTGCCCATCGTCACCGAGATTTTAAGCGCCGCTCAGCTGCCGCTGTTTGAGGACGTGGACGTGATACAGATCGGTGCGCGCAACATGCAGAACTTCGACCTGCTGCGGGAGGTGGGCAGCTTCGGCAAGCCAGTGCTGCTCAAGCGCGGCTTCTCCAACACGATAGAGGAATTCCTGATGAGCGCCGAGCACATCATGAGCCAGGGGAACACCCAGGTGATGCTGTGCGAGCGGGGCATCCGCACTTTTGAGACCGCCACCCGCAACACGCTGGACCTGTCGGCGGTGCCGCTGCTGAAAGAGCGCAGCCACCTGCCGGTGCTGGTGGACCCCAGCCATGCCGCGGGCCTGAGCCGTCTGGTACCATCCTTGAGCCGCGCGGCCATCGCCTGCGGCGCCGACGCGCTGATGATAGAGGTGCACGACAACCCCGCCGAGGCCATGAGCGACGGCGCGCAGTCGCTGGACCTGGGGCAGTTCGAAGGGTTGATGAAGGATGTGCTGAGCCGGGCGGCCTTCGAGGGCAGGGATTGTGGTGACTGAATTAAGTCGTCGCTAAATATAGATATGGGAGATCCTTCGCTGCGCTTAGGATGACAGATGAGCGGTCATCCAGTAGCTGTACTGCAGCACTCCCAACTGTCATTCTGAGGCCGCTGACGGCCGAAGAATCCCACAGTAGAGGGCAGTCGTTGCGCGACATTGTGCGATGTTTCGACAACGCCATTCTTCTCAAGAGGGAGATTCCTCGCTGTGCTCGGAATGACAACGCTGGGCCATCGTAGCACCCTTTCTGTCATTCAGAGGCTGCACAGCAGCCGAAGAATCTCCCACTGGAGAGGCAGTCGTTGCGCGACATTGTGCGATGTTTCGACATCGCCATTCTTCTCAAGAGGGAGATTCCTCGCTGTATTCGGAAAGACAACGCTGGGCCATCGTAGCACCCTTTCTGTCATTCAGAGGCTGCATGGCAGCCGAAGAATCACCCATGAGTGAGGCAGTCGTTGCGCGACATCGTGCGATGTTCCGGCAACGTCTCCGTTGCTCATGAGGGAGTTTCCTCGCTGCGCTCGGAATGACAGCACTAAGTTATCACAACACACTTTTCTGTGATTCTGAGGCCGTTGACGGCCGAAGAATCCCCCGAGAGCACGTCGTACTCTTTGGTACAGAGAAGGGATTGCCCGCTCCCCGTCGAATAGCCTGACCATCCTGCCTTGGGGGGTAACCAAATGGCCGAATGGGAAGACCTGCGCTTCGACGGCAGCCGCAAGGCGCGGCTGGATACGCTCAGGACCAATTACACCGGCGAGTACGCCAACAAGGAAGAGGCCGCCGCCCGCCTGAGAACCGTGCAGGAAGCGCTGAGCGAGGTCCACGACCGCCTGTATGCCCAAGGGCAGTGGGCGGTGCTGTTGATCCTGCAGGGCATGGATGCCTCGGGCAAGGATGGCGTCATCAAGCACGTCATGGCTGGCCTGAACCCCCAGGGTACTGACATCTACAGCTTCAAAGCGCCCTCGGCCGAGGAGCACGCCCATGATTACCTGTGGCGGGTGCACAAATGTTTGCCCGAGCGTGGCAAGATCGGCGTGTTCAACCGCTCTTATTATGAGGAAGTTCTCGTGGTGCGGGTGCACAACCTGCTGGACGCCGAGCGCTTGCCCCAGCCGTGCCGCGAGGACATCTGGGTCAAGCGCTTCCGCCAAATCCGTCATTTTGAGCAATATCTATGGGAGAACGGCATCCTGCCGGTCAAGGTGTTTTTGCATGTGGGTCGCGAGGAGCAGGCCGAGCGTCTGCTGGACCGCATCGAAGACCGTGCTAAGAACTACAAGTTCAACGAGGCCGACCTGGAGGAGCGCAAGTACTGGGATCAGTACCACAGCTGCTATGAGGACGCCATCAACGAGACCGCCGCCGCCTACGCGCCGTGGTATGTGGTGCCGGCGGACAAAAAGTGGTATGCCCGCCTGGCCGTGTCGGAGATCCTGCTGCGCACGCTCAAGGGTCTGGACCTGCGCTATCCCGAACTGGGCGAGGACAAGCGCTCGGTGCTCACGAGATACCGCGATATGCTTTTAAAGGGTTAGAATAACTTAGGAATGATCCCCGCCGACATCAAGAACACAACGGCGGCCACAACGGCCACGGCCACAAGCAGAAACTTGGCGATCTTGGCGACAACCTTGAAGGCAAGTATGGTCAGCACGATGGCGCCGGCGATCCATAACAGGTCGGCGGCGTTGAACTGGGCCAGGGTTTGCTGTGCTTGATCCATAAATAACCTCCTACGTCGGTGCGTTTTTCATGTCCCGGCGTAGTCCCCCCGGGTGTAGGTGTGCGTGGTCGCAGCCACGATGTCGATGCGCTGGATGTGCAGCGGCGTGAAGCGGATGCGCACAAGACCGGTGACGCGGCTGGGATCGTCCCCCTCGGCAATGCACACGCAGTGCTCCGGGTGCGTACCCAGCATTTCCCGTTTGACCATTATAAAGCCCATGTAGGCCTTCTCATTGGGCTGGGTGGCCCGCAGTTTGGCTGCGCGCTCCCGCAGAACCTGGGCCACACGCTCACGGCCGCGGTAATGGTAAAAGTTGTTCCAGCTTTCGTAAGCAGCCTGACGGCTCAGCCGGGCGATGATCGGTTCGAAATCACACCGGTTGTAGCAGCGGGCGAACAACTTTAGAACACGTTCTTCGGTCAGCGGAAACCACATCGACCTCACCACTATATCCTATTCCATGTCATGAAAGATTATCCTTTCGCATAAGTTGTCGAATAAGAGCGTATGGATTTGTCATGCGGTTCATGCCTTTGTCCTCGCCCTCACTTGTCCGTCGAACACATCGTAGGTGTGCAGACGCATGGCTTTCATCTCATCTTCTATCTTGACGCAGGTCAAAAACGTCTGCACGCCCTCCACGGCCTTGAGCAGCCCCTCGCGGCGGCGCTCGTCCAGCTCGCTCAAAACGTCGTCCAAAATCAGCAGAGGCGTCTCGCCGGTGCGGTGGCCCATCACGGCCAGCTCGGCCAGCTTCAGGCTGAGCGCCGCTGAGCGGTGCTGCCCCTGAGAGCCGTACAGCCGCAGGTCGTAGCCGTTCACGAGCATTGTAAAGTCGTCGCGGTGGGGGCCCTGGGCCGTGGCGCCGCGGCGGATGTCGCCCTCGCGGCCCTGTTCCAGCAGGCGCAGCAGCTCTTCTTGGGCCTGGGCCGACTCGTCGCTCTCCAGCGAGGCCATGTAGCGCGCCTCCAGCCGTTCGCCGTGGGTCAGCCCTGTGTGGGCCTCCAACGCCCGCTCGAAGAGCTCCCGGGCAAAGCGCTTGCGCCGCAGCACGATGCGC
>JAEZSC010000017.1 GCA_023422005.1 Bacillota bacterium
AACGCTATGACACGGCGATGAACAACGACATGCCCGACCGCATCCCCGTGCGGTTCCTGTTCGAGGAGGTCGCCGCCAAATACGCCGGCTACACCACGCAGCAGACGGCCTGCGACTATGGCCTGGCTTTTGACGCCACGCGCAAGATGGCCCAGGAGCTGGGCGTGGACGCGGCGATGCTCAACGCCATATGGAGCAACTACGGTGTGGGCAAGGCCGCGTCGTGGCGGTACTTCGCCGTGCCCGGTGTGGACGTGGACATGGACAGCATTTGCCAGTTCCACGAGCCATCCAGCGAGGCGGAGCTGTGCATGCAGGCCGACGAGTACGACGAGTTCGCCGACGACCCTACGGCTTTTCTGCTGAACAAGTGGCTGCCGCGCTACACGACCAGGGTGGCGCCCGCCGGCGCGCCGGTTACGCTGGGGCACAACGCTGCGCTCATCGCCGGGGCCATGGCTTATCAGCGCTACATCGGCTCCTTCGGGGCCTATGCCGACAAGCTTAAGTATGAGGCCGGCGTCGTATCCGCCAACGCCGGCATGATCAAAGCGCCCTTCGACCTGCTCATGGACAAGCTGCGTGGCTATGAGGGTTCCATCATGGACGCATTCTCCCAGCCGGACAAGGTCATAAAGGCCTGCGAGGCGCTGATGCCCCACATCGTCGCCAACGCCATCGGCGGGGCGGACCCGGACAAGATCGCGCCGATCACGATATGGGCTCATCGGGGCACGGTGCCCTTCATCACGCCCCACATGTTCGACACGATCTATTGGCCCACGCTCAAGCCCGTGTTCGAGGAGATCATCTCCAAGGGCTACCGCATCCTGTTCTACAGCGAGGGTAATTGGGAGAGCCACTACGACCGCCTGCTGGAGCTGCCCGCCGGCTCCATCATATACCACCTGGACCGCGGCGACCCGAAGCTTTTGGCCCGTACGATCAAGCGCAAGTTCGCCGTCAGCGGCGGCTTGAGCTACGACGTGCTCTCCCGCGGCACCCGCGCCGACGTGGAGGCCAGCCTCAAAGAGCTCTTTGCCACGCTGGCTACCGAGGGTGGCTACATGCTGGACGCCACGGCGCTGATGATGCAGGACATCAACATCGACAACGTGCGCGCCGCCGTGGAGTACACGATGGAGCACGGCGTATATAGCCGCTCCAGCGCCGCCCCGCTCCACAAGAGAGAGATTCCGCAGGCCGCACCGCTGCCCCAGGGCAACCGCGCGCCGGGTGTCGTGATCCCCTGGGAGCAGGAGAGCAGCACGTATCGCCAACTGGCCGGCGATGTGGACTTGGTGCGCCGCTGCTGGCAGGAGGCCGACAGCTGGGCCTACAACTATCTGTGGACGACTCTGCTGTGGTGATTGCCGCATAAGGCAAGGAAGTCATTGCCAAAGAGTGCTTACGGGCTGGAGGTCAATGCCAACAGCCCGTTTTTTTTCGCAATCAGACATATGAACTCCGGCCTTTTTATTGTACAATGTTACGGAGCATGATATATTACATATGTAAAAATCATAGAGGCATAGAGATGGGGAGCGGCATTGGAGAACGGCAAGAAGGAAATCAAATACCTCACGATTAAAAACCACATCCTTAGAATGATACAGGAAGGCCAATATCGCGTAGGTGACCGGCTGCCCAGTGAGCAGGAGCTGGCCCAAAGCCATGCTGTCAGCGTCATCACATCCAAAAAGGCGCTGGACGAACTGGAGAGGGACGGCTTCATCACCCGTGTTAAGGGCAGCGGCAGCTTTGTCGCAGCGTCACAGCCCAACGCCGGCCCCAACCATGTCAAGATGATCGCCATGGTGCTGCCCCTGGGCAGCGAAACCGGCGGCGGCCTGGAACTCTTCTGCAGCGTGGAGATGATCGCCAAGAGCCACGGCTATTATGTGACCGTGGAAAACACCCACAGCAGCAGCCTAAGGGAAAGGGAGATCCTTCTTAGCCTGCTCAAGGACGGCATAGAGGGCATTATCTATTATCCGATGTTCACATCGGAGAACTTCGACCTGATCAAGAAGCTTACCATGGAAAAATATCCGATCGTCATCATAGACAAGACCATCCACGACATTGATGTGGATTCCGTGCTCTGTGATAACTACAACGCCAGCCTGGCGCTCACCAGGCATTTGATCGCCTCCGGACACCGCAACATCGCCTTTGTCAGCGAGAATGTCATCAACGAACGTTCTTCTCTGCGGGAGCGCTTTCTGGGTTACAGCGACGCGCTGGCCGAGGCCGGCATCATGCTCAACCTGGACAATGTGCTGTTCCCCGGCGCCAAGGGTGAGACGGCCATGGAGAAGAATGAACGGACTGCCTATTACAAGAGCGTGGCGGACTGCGTTCTGCGTGACAGGAGTATCACAGCTCTGCAGGTGTCCTCCGACCGGGTCGCAGTGGAGCTGATGCGTGTTTGCGCCAAAAAAGGCATTTCGCTGCCCAAGGATGTCTCCATCGTAGGCTTTGACGATTTGGACGTCGCATCCTACATCACCCCGGCGCTGACGACCGCCAAGCAAAACTTCCGGGCCATAGGCCAGAGCGCCGCTGAGCTCGTCATCAACCGCCTGAAGAACAAAGACCGCAAGGCCGAGAAGGTGCTGATCCCGGCGGAGATCATCGTTCGCAAATCGGTTCAGCAGCTGGAACCCCGCTGATTCGACAAAAAAAGGCACATTCCTTCCTGATTCTGCATAAATCAAATATGTGAACGTTTCGGCTGAATAAAACTGTCGCATTGCCGGAATGGTGCATCATTACAGCCATGTTTGGTGACATATGGTCATTTTGTATAAAATATTACCGAAACCCATTGAATTACCATATTTGATATGATATATTAGGCTCGTTGTTGGTCCCAAGATGACATTCTTATATGGTCAGTGCTTATAGCCTCACAAAGATAATATATGAAGTGACTTTTACGTGTGAAGGAGTCTTCGTATGATCTTGGTCGGCAGGAAAAAACAGCCCACAAAAGACCAGAGGCCGGTTCTGCGCAAGAAGCGCACGGCGCTTGAAGGGTTTGCAAGAGAGATGGTTGCCAACCGTTCTCTGTACCTGATGATACTGCCGGCGCTGGTGGTGTTGATCTTGTTCGCTTATTTGCCCATGTACGGCATACAGGTGGCCTTCCGCAACTACAACGCTTCCGATGGCATCACCGGCAGCCCATGGGTGGGGCTTAAGAACTTTTTATTTTTTTTCAAATCCATCTTTTTCGGCCGTCTGACCTTTAACACGCTGTTTCTAAACTTGCTGTTCCTGTGCGCTGGCCTGGTTATGCAGGTTTCCACGGCGGTGCTGATCAACGAGGTGCTGAGCCGCCGCTACCAGAAGATTTTGCAGACGGCGATGTTCTTTCCGTACTTCCTGTCGTGGATCGTTGTATCCACGCTGGTCAACGCTTTGCTCAATGAGTCCTACGGCATCATGAACAACATCCTTCGCTTCTTCGGCTCAGAAGGCGTTGTGTGGTACAAGAAGCCTGAATACTGGCCGGCGATCTTAACCATCGCCAATGTGTGGAAGAGCATGGGCTACGGTATTGTCATATACCTGGCCAAAATAGCCGGCATCGACCAGGAGATGTACGAGGCGGCCCGCATCGATGGCGCCAACAAGGCTCAGGAGATATTCGGCATCACGCTGCCCAACCTGGTGCCCACCATTGTGCTGCTGCTGCTGTTGGGCGTAGGCAACATGTTCCGCGGCGACTTCGCCATGGTCTATCAGTTGACCGGCGAGGGCGGCGTGCTCAACGCCACCACCGATGTCATCGACACCTTCGTCTACCGCGCCATGCGCGTGCAGGGCCAGTACGGCCTGTCGGCCGCCATCGGGCTTTATCAGTCGCTGATGGGTCTGATCCTGGTGCTGCTGTCCAACTGGTTGGTCAAGCGGTATGACCGTGACATGGCGATTTTCTAGGAGGTCGGGAAATGCGCAAGAGTTTTGGACTTCGTACGTTTGAAACCGTCAATGTCGTCTATCTGACCCTGCTAGGCCTTATCATGCTGGTGCCCTTCCTGCTGGTGCTGGGCACTTCGCTCAGCACGGAAAAGTCGATCATTCAATACGGCTACACGATCTTGCCCCGGGACTTTTCTCTGGAAGGCTATGCCTTTGTCGTGCGCGGCGGCACGATCTTTCGCGCTTATGGCGTGTCGATCTTCGCCACGCTGGCCGGCACGGCCATAGCGGTCCTCATAACGGCCATGGCCGGCTACGCAGTCTCCCGCAAGGCCTTGAAATATCGCAATTTTGTAGCGCTGCTGTTCTACTTCACGATGCTCTTCAACGGCGGCATCGTGCCGTGGTACATCACGGTGAACAACCTGGGCCTGCGCAACTCGATCTGGGTGCTGATCCTGCCCATCTGCTTTTCTCCATTCTTGATGCTGCTGATCCGCAACTTCTTCCAGACGCTGCCGGACGCCATCATCGAATCGGTTAAACTGGACGGCGCCGGGGAGCTGCGGATCTTCACGCAGATCATACTGCCCATCTCGCTGCCGGGCATCGCGACGATCACGCTGTTCTATATGCTGGCGTTTTGGAACGACTGGTGGCTGGCGCTGTGCTTCATTGACAGAGAGGAGCTCTTCCCGCTGCAATATTTGCTGCGCAAGGTGCTAAGCTCCACGCTGTACGCCAGCATGGGCGGGAGCGCGGCCAAGATGGTCGTGGGCACCGCGCCTACCGAGACGGTCAAGACCGCCACGAGCATTTTCACGATAGGTCCCATCATCCTCGTTTACCCGTTCATCCAGAAGTACTTCATCAAGGGCATTACGATTGGTGCAGTAAAGGGGTAGCGCGCAATCGTACCGATAAAAAAGGAATGGGAGGATGACACATGTCCAAGGGCAAGTTTCTCCGCACTCTGACAGTCCTCATGGCGATGCTTGTGACAGTTGCTCTGGCAGCCTGCACAGGCGCGCCAGGAGCCACCGGCAGCGCCGGCGCCAGTGCTCCCGCCGCCGACACCTCCGAGGTGTACCCCATGACCATATTGACAGCCGGCGACCAGCCCCCGGACCAGCAGACCGTGCTGGACGCAGTGAAGGCTGGCACAAAGAACACCCTCAACATCGATCTGACCGTCAAGTATTTCCCTTGGGCTGACTACATCGAGAAGGTACGCATGATGTCTGCCGCCAAGGAAAAGTTCGACATCTGCCTGACCTTCAGCGGCGTGGCGCAGGAGGCTTATAATCGCAAGGAAATGATCCCCCTGGATGACCTGCTGAATCAGTACGGTCCAAATCTGAAGTCCAAGATCACGCAGAGCAACTGGGTGTGGGCGCTTGGCCCGGACGGCAAGACGATTGCGGTACCCGCCCAGTACGCCAAGGACGGCGTCTACTACATGGTGGTGCTGCGTAAGGATTTGCGGCTGAAGTACAACTGCCCCGAGATTGTGGACATGGACACGCTGGGCCAGTTCCTGGATGCCGTTGCCAAAAATGAGCCCAACATCACGCCGCTGCTGGGCGGCTCCATCGCCGGCCCGGTGATCATGGACAACCTGAAGAAGTTCGACCCCAACATCGACATCGGTTACCAGGGCCAGGGCTACAGCATCGGCTTCTGGACGACCACCGGCCCCGACGCCTACAAGGTGAAGAACTGGTACGCCGACGAGCGCGCCAAGAACTTCATTTACTGGGGCGAGCAGGCGATGAACCGCAAGTGGTACGCCAAGGACCTGAACGCCGGTGAAAACGGCTATGATCAGACGGCTCTGGCCAGCGGCAAGGTTGCCGCTCTGCAGATGGACTATTACAACTACAACACAATTTATAACAATGCCAAGGAGGCCAATCCGAGCTTCGAGCTGGAGTGGGCGATGGTCAACAAGGGCATCGCGATGGCCCCTGACGTCGCCAACAACTTCGCTCAGGTTTCCGCGACTTCCGCCAAACCGGAGCGTGCCGTCATGTTCCTGGATTGGATTCAGGCCTCGCAGGACAACTATGACCTGTGGTTCTACGGCATCAAGGACAAGCACTATACGCTGTCTGACAAGGGCGAGGTCGTGTATCCAGAGGGCTCCATCTCCACGGCTCTGCCTTATTCCCCGACGCCGTGGTGGTTCCGCAACTTCATGATGGATCGTTCCATCTCCACCGACTGCGACATGACCAAGACCGCGCAGCAGTACTACAAGGACCAGAAGGTGCTGGACGTGCCCGATACCGCTTCCTTCACCTTCGACGTCAAGAACGTGGACCTGCAACTCACTCAGGTCAACAGCGTCATCCAGGAGAAGTGGAATGACATTTCCAACGGCGTGCTGCAGGGTGACGCGGAGTATCAGGCGTTCCTGAAGGCTCTGGACGACGGCGGCATGCAGGACATCCTGAATGAAATGCAGAAGCAGCTGGATGCCTGGCGCGAGGCGCACAAGTAACCAGTGTCAGCCGTGGCTTCACGGCGCACAAACGTCTCTTTTTCGGGGGATCGGCGGTTTCGCCGGTTCCCCATTACAACACAAGGGAGCTGGACGATCGTCTCTATGATGCAGGGAATCCTATTCGACATTCAGCGGTTCTGCGTCCACGACGGACCGGGAATCCGTACCACGATCTTTTTCAAGGGCTGCAACCTGCGGTGCTTCTGGTGCCACAACCCTGAATCCATTCAGCCCAACCCCGAAGTACAATACCTGCCGATGAAATGCATAGGCTGCGGCAAATGCGCGGCATGCTGCCCTCATGGCTGCCATAGCTTGCGGGAGGGATTGCACGGTTTCGACCGTGCCGCCTGCCGGTCATGCTTTGCTTGTGCGGCCGTATGCCCTGCCGAAGCGCTGTCCGTGGTGGGCAAGGCCTGGACGGTGCAGCAGGTGCTGGACACCGCTCTGCGCGACGCACCCTTCTACCGCAATTCCGGCGGCGGTATCACGTGTTCCGGCGGAGAGCCGATGCTGCAGCACGCCTTTTTGCGGGAGCTGCTGTCGCAGGCCAAAGCCCACGGCCTGCATACGGCGGTGGACACCGCCGGCAACGTGCCCTTCTCGTGGTTCGAGGAGGTGCTGCCCTACACCGATCTGTTCCTGTACGATTTGAAGTGCATGGATGAGGGCGCCCACGCCCTGGCCACCGGCGCGGGCAACCGGCTCATCCTGGAGAACATCCGGCAGCTGTCGCAAGCCGGCGCTGCGATTTGGGTGCGCATACCGGTGATACCGGGTGTGAACGACACGGAGGACAACATGGTCCGTGCGGCGCAGTTTCTGCGGCCCTTGAAAGGGGTGCGGCTCGTGGAGTTGTTGACCTTCCACCGCCTGGGCGGCGGCAAATACGAATCGATCGGCCGCAGTTTTGCGGCCATGGACCTCAAGCCCCTATCCAAAGAGGAGATGCAAGGGCTTTCCCGGCCCTTTGGCGATATCGGCATACCGGTCAAGGTGTCATAACGCGTTGTACGCTGCATAGGGGAGAACGTTTGATGGAGGGAGAATCTTTCATGAGCATGACGTATCAGCAGAAGATCGAAGCGCTGCGTGCCAAAAAGGAGCGCCAGACCCAGGACAAGATTGTGTTTTTTGGTCGTACGGGCTTTTTTGACACCGACGACAAGGGCACTGTGCTGCCACCGGAGGGCTGGTCGTGGTCGCCCGTATCCAACGATCCCAACGGCGGCTTTTTCGGCAATCAGGCCGTGGGTGAGAACTTCCGCAGCCTGTTGGAGAACCACCCGGTGTACATCGACCCGCTGAGCTCGCTTGCGGGCGCCTACATGACCAAGATGGAATGGCACCGCAAGGCCGGCTGGCCCTCGGACCCGTCCTTCGACTTCCCGGAGCTGCGGGCGCTGCACCGCAAATATGATCTCGTCAGCGGTATCGGCGGCGCCCACCACTTCCACCACGACGTGGAGAACATAGGCTTCAAGTTGGGCTGGGGCGGTATCCTGCAAAAGATTCGCCACTACATAGGCGTATACAAGGACGACCCGGAGAAGGTCGACTTTCTGAAGGCTGAGGAAGGCGTCGTGCTGGGCATACAAAACTGGATCGCCCGCAATGCTGCCGCCGCCCGCGAAGCCTCGGCCCGGGAGACCGACCCGGACCTGCGCGAAAACCTGACGCGCATGGCCCGGGTGAACGAGAAAATCGTAAATGATCCGCCGGAAACCTTCCTGGAGGCCTGCCAGTGGCTCAGCTGGTTCATCATGGAGGCCGTCATGTTCAACGGCAGCGGGGCCGGCGGCGCGTTGGAGAACATACTGACGCCATATTACGAGCGCGATGTCGCCGCGGGCACGCTGACACCCGAGGAAGCCACCTACCACCTGGCCTGCCTGCTCATCAAGGACAACACTTATTTCGAGATCGGCGGCACCAAGATCGACGGCTCCGACCGTACCAACGTCATCAGTTACCTGACGCTGGAGGCCGCGCACCTGCTCAAGACGCCCAACGCGCTGTGCCTGCGGGTGCATGAGAACATCGACCGCGACTTCGTGCGCCTGGCCGTGAAGTACCTTTTCGAGGACAAGACCGGCTCGCCGGCCTTCCTGGGGGATCGCGCCATGGTCGAGGGCTTCATGAAGAACGGCTACCCCGAGGAGCTGGCCCGCCAGCGCTACAAGACCGGCTGCAACTGGTGCGCGCTGCCCGGCACCGAATACACGCTGAACGACGTCGTGAAAATCAACATGGCCAAGGTGTTCGACGTGGCCTTCTGGGACATGATGGAGGACCATAGCGCCACGCCCTCCATCGCGCGCCTGTGGCAGATGTTCGATAAGCACATGGGCATGGCCATACAGGCCATCAAGGACAGCGTGGATTTTCACATGGACCACATGTACAAGGTGTTCCCGGAACTGGCGCTGAACTTCATGTGCCACGGGCCCATCGAGCGGGGTTTGGACATCTCCCACGGCGGCGTGGACTACTATAACATCTGCTGCGACGGCGCGGGCCTGGGCGTGGTCGCCGACAGCTTCGCCAGCCTGGAGCAGCGCGTCGAGCGGGAGGGCCGCTACACCTGGGAGCAGATGGCGCATTACCTGAAAACTGATTGGGAGGGCGCCGAAGACGCCCGGCACATGATGAAGCGTGTGCCCCGTTACGGCTCCGGCGGCTCTCGGGCCGATGAATACGCCGTAAAGATTGTGCAGGAATCGCTGAACAAGCACACGAAGTCCGGCCCTACAGCAAAGGGCTGCAACATGATACCGGGGCTGTTCTCCTGGGCCAATACGATACCCATGGGCAAGGTCGTGGGCGCTACGCCCAACGGCCGCCACGCCGGCGAGCCCATCACCCATGGCGCCAACCCGGAGCCGGGCTTCCGTGAATCCAGCGCGCTGACCGCCATGGGCCTGGCCGTGGCTTCGGTGCAGCCCGGCTGGGGCAACACCGCGCCCATCCAGCTGGAGATCGACCCGATACTGGGCCGCGACGACGAGGGCGTGGAGCGCATCACGGCGTTCCTGATGACCTACTGCAACGACCTGGGCGGCACGCTTGTCAACATCAACATACTGGACAAGGACAGGATACTGGACGCCCACGCCCACCCGGAGAAACACCCGGATCTGGTCGTGCGCGTGACAGGCTTCTCGGCGTACTTCTCGGCGCTGTCCCATGACTTCCGCCAACTGGTCGTAGACCGCATCATAGAGGGGTAATCGCGATGTCGAGGGAACGTTTTTTAAAGGCCGTCAACCTGCAGGCTGTGGACCGTGTGCCTTGCAACGAATGGATCGACCATCCGGAATATGTGCGTAAACTTACCGGCATAGACCCCTTCGAGGACCCGACCGACGCCGTCGTGGCGGCCATCAAACTGCTGGACATCGATTGGTATGTCAGCATCCCGAAAAAGGCCCATCGCTTTGACACCGGCGAGACCAAGAAGGACCTGGGCCACGGGCAGTATGTGTCCGAGTGGGGGTTCACCGGCAGCGGCTGGCACATGGAGCACGGCTTTGCCGATGACGAAGCGGTGCTGGCCTACGATCCGCTGACCGTAAGCACGCCGCAGCAGCGCGCTCAAGGCTACCACGCCGTTCTGGAGGGCATCCGGGCGGATCAGGCGCTGGTGGGGGACGCCTGCTATATTTCCGGGCTGTATTATACGACGCTGTTCCAATGGTTCATACTGACCTTCGGCTGGGAACGCTTTTTGATGGCTGCTGCCGCCCAGCCCGAGCGCTTTCGTACGACCATCGACCGCTTCGCCGCGCTGTCGGAGGAATACGCCGCCTTCTTCGCCGCGACCGACCTGCCGGTTTTTTATTGCCACGACGACCTGGCGTTGACCCGCGGGTTGGTGTTTTCGCCCCAGTGGTATCGTCAGAACATCTTCCCCCATTACGAGCGCATCTTTGAGCCCATCAAGAAGGCCGGCAAGAAGATCGTCTTCGTGTCCGACGGCAACTATACGGCGCTCATCGACGACCTGATCGCCGTGGGTGTGGATGGCCTGATGGTGGACCATTTTGTGGACATCGAATCGGTGCTGCGGCGCTATGGCGGCAAGGTGCTGATCGCCGGCAACGCGGACATCGCAAAGCTGACCTTTGGCACTCCCGACGATGTGCGGGCGGACGTGGCCCGCTGCATGGAATACGGCCGGCGCTACCGGGGCTATGTCATCAAGGTGACCGGCGATTTGCCCCACAACATACCGCTGGAGAACATACAGGCTTATTTTGACGCGTGCCGGGAATTGGGCGCGCTCTAGATTGCAATGCCCCGGCGCGTCAGCCTGGGGGCAGAGGGAGGAGACATGAAGATCGGCCTATCCGGCAGGCATTGGCGGTTCCGCGGCCACTGGCCCCACACACCGCTGTTTGGCCGCAGCATGGAGACCGGCGCGCCCATGGGTGCCGTGACCCATTGGATGCCTGCCACGGTGCCCGGCTGTGTGATACAGGATTTGTTGGACAACAACGTTATTGAGGACCCTTATTTCGAACAGAACAGCCTGCGCTGTGAATGGGTGGAGAACCGCTGGTGGGTCTATCAGACCGCCTTTATGCTGGAAGGGGCGTGCAGGGGGCAGGACATCGCGCTGGTGTTTGAAGGCGTGGACTACCGCTGCCACATCTTCCTGAACGGTGAGAAGCTCTGTGAGCACGAGGGTATGTTTCAGCCCATCCGCGTGGACGTCACCTCAAAAGTACGCTGGGACCGCCCCAACGACCTGGAAGTCGTGCTGGAAAGCCCACCGGACGAGATGGGTCAGATCGGCCGCACGTCTCAGGTGCGCACGCAGACCAGCCGCTTCGGCTACAAATGGGATTACGGCACCCGGCTGGTGCACTCGGGCATCTGGCAGGATGTATATCTGGATGTAACGCCCGGCGCCCGCATCGACAACATTCATATCGTCACGGGCCTGAAGGATGGAGCCGGGGTCCTGGATGTGACCGCGCGGCTGCGCCTGACCGGAGAGCCCTGTGAACTGACGGCGCAACTCAGCCTGGACGGCACGGAAGTGGCGCTCCACAGTGCCACGGTGGGTCCGGAGGAGCAAACGGTGTCCTTCCATCTGCGGGTGGAAGACCCCGCCCTGTGGTGGCCCAACGGCCATGGCGCGCAGCCGCTCTACGGGCTGTCGGTGCGGCTGATGCGCGGTGACCGCGAGTGCGACCGCCACGACGCCCGCGTGGGCATCCGCAACCTGGAGTACCGGCCCAACGAGGGCGCTCCGGCAGACGCCTTGCCCTACACCGTGGTCGTCAATGGCCGGCGCATCTACGTGAAAGGCGTCAACATCTCACCGCTGGACCACAGGATCGGTTCGATACCCACCGAACGCTATGAGCAGATGCTGACGCTGATCCGCGATGGTCATATCAACATGGTTCGCGTGTGGGGCGGCGGCATCACCGAGAAGGAAGCCTTCTATGACCTGTGCGACCGATACGGCATCCTGGTCTGGCAGGAGTTCAACCAGTCCAGCTCCGGCATCGACAACGTGCCGCCCAAGGACCCTGGATTTCTGCGGTTGCTGCGGGCCAACGCCGAGGCCACGCTGCTGGGCCGGCGCAACCACGTGTGTCTGGCGCTGTGGAACGGCGGCAACGAGCTCATGGACGCCGAAGGCGTGCCGGCAAGCTATGCCGATGAGAACATCGCCATGCTCCGGGCATTTGTGCAGGAACTGGACCCCCAGCGGCTGTTCCTGCCCACGTCGGCGTCGGGCCCGTCGGAATTCCTCGATGTGTCGCCCCAGGGCCTGGGCCGTAACCACGATGTCCATGGGCCGTGGCAGTATCAAGGCCCGCAGCGCCATTACGAGATGTATAACCTTTCCGACAGCCTGCTGCACAGTGAGTTCGGTACCGATGGCTTTACCAATTACAGTTCCGTGACGCGTTTTCTTTCGCCGGATAACCGCCGCCCATCCAATGTCAAAGACAATCTGGTCTGGCGGCACCACGGCGAATGGTGGGACACCACCGAGCGGGACCAGGCGCTGTTCGGACCGCCCCGCAGCCTGCGCCAGATGATCGCGTGCAGCCAGTTTTTGCAGGCCGAGGGCCTGCGTTACGCCGTGGAGGCCAACCGCCGCCGGGCGTTCCGCAACAGCGGCAGCATCATTTGGCAGTTCAATGAGCCTTGGCCCAACCTGTTCAACACATGCATGGTCGATTATTTTGGTACGCCCAAGGGCGCTTATTGGTGGGTAAAGCGCGGCTACGCCCCGCTCACGGTGACGCTGCGCTATGACCGGCTGGTGTGGGAACCGGGCAGCGTGTTCCGCGCCCAGGCGTGGCTCAGCGACGACGCCTGCGCCTACGACGGGCCGGTGGAGTACCGCGTCGTGGACCTGCGGGGCCATGTGCTGCGCGAAGGAGCCTTCCCGGTGCGCTGCGCCGGCAGCCACAGTGTGCCGGCTGGTGAAATAGAGCTTGCCACCGAGGGTGTGGACCACGGCTTTTTCCTCGTGGAGCTCGGCGCTCCGGGGCGCGCCGAGAACCAGTACCTGTTCAGCTGCCGCGGTGAGGAAGCCTTCGTGCCGCTGTACGGCGAGTGCGCGTGCCGTGGGTTGCGGCTGAGCGCCCAGAACGGTGGCGTACTGGTCCGCAACAACGGGGATGTGGCGGCGCTCTTTGTGCGGCTGAACGCCCAAGGCGGGGTTTTTGCCGAGGGCGGCTTTCATGTGCTGCCCGGCCAATCCAGGCTGGTGCGCTGCAGCGGCTCGCCGCGGGGTGTGCAGGCCGACTGGCTCAACGCCGTCCCTGAGGATTGTTGAACTTTCATAAACAGGACAAAGCAGGAGGGTTTCCCACATGACAGCATTGAAGAAGCTGGAACAACTGGCCAAGATCTATCTGGCGCCCTTTGACCTGACGATGTTTGAGATGCACCCGTGCTACTGGGGCTCGCGCTGCGTGCTGGAGCTGCAGTACGCGTGGGAGCTTTCACGCAGCGAGGGCGGCGCCCATGAGGAGCTGGTGTCCGAGGCCATCGAGCTGGCCTGGGCGGCTCAGCAGGGCCAGGGCGCCCTGAGTGCCGAAACCGCCGCCGCTGTGGAGCAGGCGCTGGCCCCCATAGCCAACCTGGCCAAGGGCTACACGCTGCTGTGCGTGGGCCATGCCCACATCGACATGAACTGGATGTGGGGCTATGACGAGACATCCAGCGTTACGCTGGACACCTTGCGCACGATGCTGGACTTGATGGAGGAGTATCCTGATTTTACCTTCGGCCAGAGCCAGGCATCGGTCTATCGCATCGTGGAGCGGCACGCTCCCAAGATGCTTCAGGAGATCAAGCGCCGCGTGCATGAGGGCCGTTGGGAAGTCACGGCGTCCACATGGGTGGAAGCCGACCGCAACATGCCCAACATGGAGAGCATGGCCCGCCACTTCCTCTACGCCAAGCGCTATCTTTCCAAACTGTTGGACATTGATCCCGCCACGCTGAACATCGACTACGAGCCGGACACCTTCGGCCACCACATCAACGTGCCCGAGGTGCTGTGCGACGGCGGCGTGAAGTATTACTACCACTGCCGCGGCCATGAGGACCACGTGCTGTACAACTGGAAGGCCCCCAGCGGCCGCAGCATCCTGGTGTTCCGGGAACCCTCATGGTACAACTGGACCATGGATGGCCGCTGCGCCACGCTGGTGCCTGCCTTCTGCAAGAAGCACGGCATGGACGCCATGCTGCGCGTGTATGGCGTGGGCGATCACGGCGGCGGCCCCACCCGGCGGGACATCGAGAAGATCATCGACATGGACCGCTGGCCCATCTTCCCGGCGTTCAAGTTCTCCACCTACGGCGAGTTCTACCGCCGGGCGGAGCAGGTGCGGGATTCGCTGCCGGTCGTGGAAGGGGAGCTCAACTTCGTCTTCGACGGCTGCTACACGACCCAGACCCGCCAGAAGCGGGGCAACCGGCTGGGTGAGGCCATGCTGGCCGAGGCCGAGGGCGCCGCGGCGCTGGCGCGGTTGGCCATCGGCGCCGATTATGATGCCGATGTCTTCGAGGACGCGTGGCGCAAAGTGCTATTCAATCAGTTCCATGACATCCTGCCCGGCAGCGGCACCGTGGAGACCCGCGAATACGCCATGGGCCAATATCAGGAGGCCTTCACGGCGGCCAACACCAGCCGTGCGATGATCGTGCGGGCGCTGTCTGACGCGGCGGACACCTCGGCGCTGGGCAGCGGGGAGGACATCGGCCAAACCCGCAGCGAAGGCGCCGGCGTGGGCTTCGGCCTGGCCGATGGGCGCATCTCGCAGCTGGGCCGCCACGCGGGGCTGCGACGGCTGTTCACCGTTTACAACCCGCTGCCCTTCGCCCGCGAGGCGGTGGCCGAATTCCCCGTGTGGGAATGGAACGGCAACGCCGCCCGCATGTGCTGGACCGACGCCTCCGGGCAGCCGCTGGCCCACCAGGTGCAAAACCACAGCATGGACAACTACTGGGGCCATCTGCACACCGATGTGCTCGTGCGGGTCAAGGTGCCGGCCATGGGCTACACGACGGTGGCGCTGGATGAGGACCCGCCGCAGGCGGTCACCCTGCCGCTGGAGTTCCCGCGGGTGGACGCGCTGCCCTGCAATGTGCTGGAGAATGAGTTCCTGCGGGCGGAGCTGGATGGCCGTGACGGCGGCGTGATCTCATTGGTGGACAAGCGCACAGGCCGGGAATATGCCAGACCCGGCTGCCCCATGGGCGTGTTCCGCCTTGTAGAGGAAGACACCTCCCGCGGCATGAGCGCCTGGACCGTGGGGCGCTATCGCGCCGTGACCACGCTCAACCGCGGCGTCAAGTTTAAGCAAGCCCCTGCCGGCGCGCGGGCCGTGCGCCAGAGCATCGCCTACGAGGTGGGCTTTGGCAACGGCTCCCGGCTGGATGTCACCGTGTCGCTGGACGCCCACGAGCCCATGCTGCGCTTCGACGCCGCCGTTCGCTGGCAGGAGATCGGCACGCCGGAGACGTTCTTTCCGCAGTTGAATTTCTTCATGCCCGTGGCTTATGCTTATGACACCATCCGTTATGACGTGCCCATGGGCGCGGTGGACCGGCCGCCTATGGATATGGATGTGCCTGCTCAATCCTATGGCATGCCGCTGTTGGCCGGGGGCACGCCGCTGATGCTCATCAGCGACAGCAAGTATGGTTATCGCGGCACTGCTGAGGGCCTGGGGCTCACGCTGATCCGTTCGTCGGCTGACCCCGACCCGTGGCCGGAGGTCGGCGCGCACCGGGTGCACATGGCCATCGCCCTGGGCCAGGGCAACAAGACTGAGGATGCCGCCCGGGCCCAGGCCTTCTGCCGCGGGCTGCTGGTGGCCGCCGCCCGGGTTCACGGGGGCAGCCTGCCCAGCGCACAATCGCTGCTGGAGCTTTCACCCAACGTGGCGCTCTCGGCGGTCAAGCAGGCCGAGGACGGCAGCGGCATCGTCGTGCGCTTCTGCGAGCTGGAAGGCACTGCCGGTCAGGGCTGGGTCAAGCTGTTCCGCGCTCCGGCGTCGGCCTGCTTGGTGAATGTGCTGGAGCAGCCGGTGCACGGCCGGGCCGCTGTGGAGGGAGACACGGTGCGCTTCGACTGCCGTGCCCATGGCGTGGGCAGCGTACTGATCCGATTTTAGACACAGATGGGGGAGACCATGACCAACAGGGAACGTTTTGTGGACTATGTAAAGAACGGCGGCGCGCCGATCTGCTCTCCGCAGATCGGCGCGGGCGCGGGGTTTGACACGAAGCTGGCAGGCAAGGAATGGACCCGCGACACGACGCTGGAGGACACGCTGGCTGCTGTGGGCCGCTTCGACATCGTGCCGCTGATCAATGTGGGCTGCGCCTATGAGGCCACGCTGCCCTTCCAATGGCAAACGTTGAGCCAGCGGCAAGAGGGAGACCGCATCACGACCGAGCAGAGGCTGGACATGCCGGCGGGCAGCCTGAGCCGCACGATCGTGGAGACCCGGCGGGAGGGCGGCTTTCAACCCAAGTATCCGGTGAGCGGCGAAGGCGATCTGGTCGCCATGGAATGCTACATCGACGCGCTGGCGCAGGCCGACTTTTCCGACGTGACGCGGCAGACCGCCGAAGCGGTGGCCACGGTGGCCGGCCGGGGCGCTCTCAGTGTGCAGTGGGCCGTGCAGCCCTATGAGCTGCTGTGCCTGCCCAACACCGTGGACACGCTGATGCTGCACACCGACCACCCCGAGCGCTGCCAGGCCATGATGGAAAAGATCGTGGACATCGACCGCCGGCTGTTCCGGGCGGTGGCGGCCGGCGGCGCGGATTTCATCTTTCTGGGCGCGCCGGCAGCGGAGATGCTGTCGCCGCGCATCTATGAGCGGCTGATCATCCCGTATTCCCAGATCGTGACCGATGCCGCCCACGAATGCGGCCTGCTGGTGTACAGCCACATCTGCTCGCCGGTGGAGCCCTTCCTGAGCATGGGCTTCTACAACCGCATGGGCATCGATCTTTTCGAGACGCTGAGCCCGCCGCCGGTGGGCAACGTGGCCTCGCTGCGGGATGCGCTGGGCAAGTTGGACCCGCGCCTGTGCACCCGGGGCAATGTGGGGCTGGATGTGCTGCTGAACGGAACCGCGCAGCAGGTGCGCGAGAAGACGCTGGAGGTGCTGCGCGCCTGCGCCGGCCGCAAGCACATCGTGGCCGCCAGCGACTACCTGTTCTACCAAACACCGGAGGAAAACGTGCGGGTCATGGCGGATACGGTCAGGGAATACAATTCATAAAAGCCAACGGCCACCGTCACCGGTGGCCGTTCGTATGCGGTTCGTATTATACTTCTCTCTTGGGCCGTATGTGCTTGGAAAGCGCCAGCGCCACCAGGAAGATCGCCACAGCGAAGCCCAGCTGGATCAGCATGGCGTTGATGACGCCCGATACGCTTGAAAACGAGAAATCGGTCAGATTGCGGATGTCGTCCACCGCCTTGACGTACCAGTAGACCGGTTGAAAGCGCATAATGCGCAGCACGCCCTCGCCCAGCAGAGCCTGATCCACGAACACGCCGCTCAAAAAGCTCAGACCCAGAGACACGATGTTGGCCACGGCGCTCTGCACGCCATGATCGCGGATGAACTTACCCGCCAGGAACGCGATGCTCAGTGCCACCAGCGTGATGACCAGCGCATTGACGCACAGCAGCAGGGTACCCATATTCCCCGGCAAGCTGCCATACACCACAAAGGATACCGCGCAGCAGAAGGCCCATACGACCAGCGCGAAGGTGCCGTTGCCCAACACGAGCTGCAGGTTCATCTGCAATGGGCGCACCGGAGCGCACAGATTGCGGTTGGAGAGGTCCGCGTCGTTGAGCGTTATCATGAAGCTCGTTACACCCAGTATCATGATGGACAGGAGGCAGTAGGCCAGATAGCGGAAATAGTTGGACAGCTCGTTGGTCTGGGTGGAACTGCCGTAGAGGTTCATTTTGACGTCCGCCCGCTGCTCCACGTCCTTGGACACGGCGGAAACGATGTCCTCAGGGGTGGCGCCGGGCCGGCCCTGGGCGTGCAGCCTCGCCAAGTGCAGGTAGCGCTGCACCAGCAGGTCCATGGACACGCTGGTGTCCACCTGCGAAGCCGCCACTTTTTGCAGAGGCACGTCGTTTTTGCCGCTCAGCAAGCTGTCGGAGAACCCTGCCGGAATGCGCAGCCCGTATTCGATGTTGCCATAGAACAGTGCGTCCTGAATGGCCTGGTCGGAATCGTCCACGGCTACAAGCCGGGCGTTTTTGCCCAGATAGTCCGCCAGGCCCGCCGCCAGCGCCTGGCCGCCGTCCTGGTTGATAACGGCGATGTTGGTGCGGGTTTCCGCAAAGACGGCGTTGGAGCGGTTGCGGAGCTCCCCGGTGATGATCATGGATACGCCGATGAACACGAACACATAGATGATCAGGGTGCCGATGTTGCGGCGGATGATTTTGAAGTACGCACTAAAGACTGTCATATATTTCGACCATTCCTTTCATGGCAACTACCCCTCGGTATGAAAGTCTCATAGACTTTCATACCGTTGCCTCCTGGTGAACAGGTAGATAACGATGCTGAACACGATGGAGAATACCAGCAGCAGGCCGATGTTCAGGTAAAAGCGGCTGTGATCCGAGTAGGCATACAATGCGTAGAAGGCGTCGGAGAGCACGTTGGCCGGGTTCAGATAAGCCATGGCGGGCACGGCTTGGATGACGGCGTACTTGATCGTGGAGACCATCAGGCCTGCCAGGAAGCTTAAGACCATGGTGCCGGTGATCAGGATGGCGATCTTGACGCCCTCGCTTCGGATGGGCAGCGACGACAGGAATGCGCCGAAGGTGACGCCCATGCAGCTGCCCATGAAACCAGCCAAGAGCAGCAATGGCAGCGGTGCGTTAAACTGCACACCCAGTACCATCGTCAGATAGGCGATCAGCGCCAAGAGAGAGGCGAACTGCAGTGTAACCGCCGCGCACAGGCCCGCCACCAGCGCCTTGAGTTTGTGCATGGGCGCTACGCCCAGCCGCTGGCCCAGCGCTGATTGGTTGGCCTGGGAATCCGTCACTTCCCGCTGGCCCCAGAAGCCGCCGTATAAGGCTGCCATGGCGATCAGCGTATAAAAATAGGGCAGCGTGCTGTTGGTGGCATGGCCGCCGGAGGCGGTGTTTATCATAGGGTATTCGCCCTGTACGGACGAGAGGCTGTGCAGGGCCTCCTGGTTTTCCGCGAGGATCGTCGTATAGGCCGATCGGGTCTGCAGATAGCTGTTGACGAACTGACGCAGAATGCTCTGGGAGACGCCCGATCCACGCACGATGATGTGAATGGAGCTGTTTTCGTCGCTCTCCAAAAACACATAACCGGCGATCTTGCCGTTTTTCAGGCTTTCGTCGGCCTGCTCGCGGCTGAGCACCGACACCTGGAACAGCTTTGTTTCAGCATCGGGGTTGTCGGCGCTGACGCTATGCAGAGCCGATTGAAAGGCCGTATCCTTGTCCCAGGCGGCGTTGCCCACAATGGCAATCGGAATGCTGGCGAAGGTGGTGCCGCTGCCGATGTTCTGGAACGCAATGCCAAAGAGTGTGCCCAGAGCGACGGGGAACAACAGCGTCCAGAAGATCAGAATGCGATCACGGACCAGCGTTTTCAAACGGTAGGTGTATATATGTCGGAACATCTCTTTCTCCTCAATCCCGCAGCTCTTTGCCGGTGATTTCCAAGAACACATCGTTGAGCGTGGGCGGCTCACAGTAGATGCGCCCATAGGGCACGTTTTTGGTTTGGAGCAGGTCCATGAGCTCCTGCAGGCAGTTGCGCCCGGCGGTGCAGCGCACAACCAGCTCGTTTGTGCGCACATCGGCGCTGGCGATGCCCTCCAGGCTGGCGGTCAGCGCGGCCAGCGAGCCTTCGGCGCGCAGCAGCTCCACGGTGATCTTCTCTCCGGAGCTGACCATGGCCTTGAGCTCGGCGCTTGTGCCCAGCGCGATGACTTTGCCCTTGTCCATGATCGCGATGCGCGTGCAGATCTGGTCCACCTCTTCCATATAGTGGGATGTGTAGATCACCGTTGCGCCTTCGCGGTTGAGCCGCTGGATGCCCTCGAGGATGTTGTTGCGGCTCTGGGGGTCTACTGCCACGGTGGGTTCATCCAGTATGATGAGCTTGGGCTTGTGGGCAATGCCGCAGGCGATGTTGAGCCGGCGCAGAAGGCCCCCGCTCAGTTTCTTGGGCAGGAACTTGCGGTAATCCTCCAGGCCGGTGAAGACGATGGCCTCTTCGACCAGCTTTGCCCGCTGGGCCTTGTTGGGTACATACAGGCCGCAGAAATAGTCGATGTTTTCGGTGACAGTCAGTTCTTTGAACACGGCGACGTTCTGCATAACGACGCCGATGTCGCGCTTGAGGTCGTAGCTGTCCGGGCGCATGGGCTTGCCGAACACGCGGATGTCGCCCTTGTCGTACTTGAGCAGCGAGAGGATGCAGTTGATGGCCGTGGTCTTGCCGCTGCCGTTGGGGCCCAGCAGCCCGAAGATTTCACCGGGCTGCACCTGCAGGTTGAAGTGGTCCAGCGCCAGCAGCTCGCCATACCGTTTGACCAGATTGTTGACTTCGATGACCATGATGTTTTCCTCCGTTTTTCTTTACGCTGCCATTGTACAGCGGCGCGCGAACCCCATGAAGTGAAACGGCTCCCGATCTGCATATGACAAATGTCATGGTATTCAATTGCGAATGGATCGCAGCTTTGTTAGAATCGAAGGGAGATTCTGGAAAGTGATGAACCGATGAACAGATTGATGGATAAGCTCATTTTGCTGGCGCTGTGTGCGGTGAACTTCATCGGCGTGCATCATGGCGTGTATGACGTCGTGCCGGTGCTCATCGCCGTGGCCGCCGGAGCCCTGTGCAGCTATCTAGACCGGGATATTCCAGTGACGGTCGTGTATGTGGCCGTCTGTGCCGTCGCGATGTTCTTTCCGCCGCTGATCTACTTCATACCGCTGCTGTGCTACGACGTGACCGGCAAGCGGTATCACTGGGTTGCGCTGGCGGCGTTGGCGCCCGCGCTGGGCGCGCTGCCAGCCTTGGGCCTGCGCGACGGCGCGGGACTGGCTTTGTTTGCCGCGCTTGCCTTGCTGCTGCAGGTGCGCACCAGCCGCGCGGACCGCGCCCGGCGAGAGGCGCTCAGCCTGCGCGATGAGACCAAGGAGTTTGCGCTGCAACTGGAACATAAGAACAAAGAGCTGCTGGAGAAGCAGGACTATGAGCTGAACCTGGCCGTGCTGGGCGAGCGCAACCGCATCGCCCGGGACATCCACGACAGCGTGGGGCATACGCTGAGCAACGCGATCCTGCAGACCGGCGCTTTGATGGCCATCAATCGCGACGATACGATGAGGAGCAGGCTGGAGACGCTGCGCGACACGCTGAAGACCGGCATGGATTCCATCCGCGCCAGCCTGCACGACATGCACGATGAAGCCATGGATCTGCACAGCGAGGTTCTCACCTTGGTCAAAGGCTTCACCTTTTGTGCCATAACGCTGGATTACGGCATCGAGAGCAACCCCGACCGCAACAGCAAATACGCGCTGATCGCGATCCTAAAGGAAGCGCTGTCCAACGTGATGCGCCACAGCAACGCAAGCCATGTGCGCGTGGCGCTGCGGGAACACCCGGCGCTGTACCAGCTCATCATCAGTGACAACGGCAGCAAGACGGCCCCCGCCGGAGAAGGCATGGGCCTTAAGAACATCGCCCAGCGGGTGAACGCGCTGGGCGGCGTCGTGACCATCACCCGGGAGGGCGGGTTCACGGTGTTCGTGTCGCTCCCCAAGGAAAGGAAGGCCGCTCAATGAACATTGTAGTCGTGGACGACGACCGCCTGGTGGCGCTGTCGCTGCAGACGATCATCGAGGCCGCCGACGGCCTGCATGTCGTGGCTGTCGGCGCGTCCGGCGCTCAGGCCATCGAGCTCTACGAGAACCACCGGCCGGATGTGCTTCTCATGGACATCCGCATGGACGGCATGACCGGACTGCAGGCAGGTGAACACATTCTGAGCGCGCACCCGGACGCGTGCATCCTGTTTCTGACGACGTTCTCCGACGAGGATTACATCGTGCGCGCGCTCAAAATGGGGGCCAAGGGATATCTGCTCAAGCAGAACTTCGAGAGCATCGTGCCGGCGCTGCGGGCCGTGCGCGCCGGGCAGACGGTGTTCGGCAGCGATGTCGTGGCCAAGCTGCCCACGATGCTTTCCGGCGGTCACCGGGCGGATTTCGCAGCCTACGGCGTCACCGAAAAGGAGCTCTCCATCATCGAGGGAATTGCCGAGGGCCTGAGCAACCGCGAGATCGCCGCGAAGCTCTACCTGGGCGAGGGCACCGTGCGCAACGCAATCAGCGTGATACTGGAAAAACTGGGCCTCAAGGGCCGCACACAGATCGCCATCTTCTATTATAAAAATAGGTGATAGAACAGAGCCGCCGCGACGCATCGTCGCGGCGGCTTGTCGGGTCCAAACCCTTTACTCCCCAAACTCTACTTCGTAGCTGTTTTCGTTGAGCACTTCTGCCTCGTGGGTCACCCGCAGCACCAAATCATACTTGCCCGGCGCGAAGCGGTCGTCATAGTCGATGACGATGGGCGCAAGCTGCAGCAGGCTGTCGGGCTCCAGCGTCACCGTGGAGCTGCCCAGCGCCGTGCGCTGGCCGCTCTCGCCGTGCACCAGCTCCACGGTCAGCGTGCAGCCCTCGAAGCGCCGGTGCAGGTCGTTGATAATCCAAGGCGCCATGTGTATCGTGCTGTCGCCGCCGCCCTTCTGCACGCGACGGTAGAACGCCGTGCGGCCCAGCGACATCCCGGCCAGCACCGGGCGGTTGCTCTGCTGCAAGGTGCGGTAGCCCAGCTTGGGCACGCGGTCATAGCTGACCACCGACCATGTGATGGAAGGCCAGCAATCCATAAACATGAACTGGAAGTAGGAGCCCACCTTTTGGAAGCGGGATTTGCGGAAGCTCTCGATGGCGGTCTTGAGCAGCGCCGCCTGGTAACGCTGGGAGTTGCGCACGAAAGTCTCCCAATTGTCGCCGCGGTCCACCTTGGCCACAAAGAAAGTCTGGTCATACTGGAAGTCGTGGAACCCCAAACGGTCCCAATCCGGCGGCCAGAAGTCGCCGCCGTTGAGGGCAATGCTCTCGGGCACCGAAGGCAGCGCCTGCGCGCCGAATTCGGTGATCATGCGCCCGCCGGGCAGCGCCTTGTACTCTTCCATGCTGCCGTAATACCAGCCGGCGTAGGGGTGCTCGTTGAAATGGCTGACCGGGTGCACGTAGCGGCTGGCGTCCTCCTCGCGGGCGGCGCGGGCCAGCTGCGGCCCCACAACCTCGTTGTTGAAGAATAGCGACTCGTTCTGGCAGCACCACACGGCAATGCTGGGGTGATGGCGCAGGCCGCGCACCATGTCCTTGATCTGCGTGACGGCGCTGTACACCACGCTGTCTTCGTTGGCGTAGCCCCACTGCAGCAGGAAGTCCTGCCAGATCAGTATGCCGGCGCGGTCGCAGGCGTCGTAAAAGGCGCGGTTGCTCACGTGCACGCACACGCGCACGGCGTTCACGCCGGCGTCCTTGAGCAGTGCGATATCCCGCGCAATGTGGTCTGGACCATAATGCGCCATCCACAGCGAGGGGATCACGTTGGTGCCGCGGATGAACAGCCGCTTGCCGTTGACGCGCCAGGTGCCGGTGGCGCTGTCCACGCTGATCTCGCACACGCCGGTGTCGTGGGTGTGCACATCCACCACGGCGCCGTCCAGCAGCAGTTCCGCCTGCACTTGATACAGGCTTTGCGCGCCCAGGTCCCATGTCCACCACAGCTTGGGGTCGGCCAGCACAAACAGCGCCTGGGCGCGGCCCTCTGCCACGGCCACGGTCTGCGTCTGGGAGTGGCCCTCATCGTCGGTCAGCGTCAGGCGAACCTGCGCCTGCGCGCCGGCGGGGATGTCCTGCGCCTGGGCGGTCACCCATACCCACGCCTTTTGCCGGTCGTCTATGCCGTCGCGGCTTTCCCATCCGGTCAGGAAGACGTCTTCTTTGGCGGTCTTGGGCAGCAGCTGCGTGTGCAGCGAAACCGACTTGATGAAGCTTGCGGCGCGCCATTCCAGCGTCACGCCGCCCCAAATGCCGCCGGTGTTGCCGTCCTGGCCGTGCTCGGCGTCCCAGCTGCCCTGCTTGCCGTCCCAATGGCTCAAAATGCCCTTGACCAGCCGCTTGCGGTGGGGCCACACGGGGCCGGGCCGCTCGTTGGGCGAGCTCACGACGACGCTGAGCTCCTGCTGGCCGTCGGGCCGCAGCCAGGGCGTCACGTCGAACTCAAAGGCTTGGAAGCACCCCTCGTGGGTGCCCGCCAGGTGGCCGTTGAGCCGCACCTCGCAGGCGTAGTCCACGCCTTCAAAGCGCAGGAAGGCCCGCCGGCCGGCCTGCGGCGTGGCCGTAAAGCGCCGGGTGAAGCGGGCGCGGCCAAAGAAATCGCTCATGCCGCTGTAATGCCAGTTGCCCGGTATGTCCATTTCCGGGCATTGGGGCAGGGGCAGGTCCAGCGTGGTCTCGGTGCCGTCGGCTTCCAGCATCAGCCAGGCCAGCGGTTCACACTGCCATCGGCCGTTCAGGGAAACTTGACTTCTCATAGGACGCCTCCTTTGCTTGCGGGGTTGGTTGTTTTATGCTAGACTATGTTCATACATTTGAACATGGACAATCATAAAATCCACAAGAGGTGCTGTCAATGGACTTTATTGCTCCCAACAAGGAAATCATAATGCGAAACGCCGAGGCCCAAATAGACATGTTCACCGGCGCGCTCACCGGCAGCGTCAGCGTGAGTACCAAGCGCCTGGGGGATCTGAAGGGCGTTTTTGCCGACGAGGCTGCCCGCGCCAGTTTGCCGCAGGATACCGCCGTGTATACGGTGCACGCCCATGTGGCGGAGCGCGAGGGTACGCCCGGCGGCCTGTTCTTCGGCACCAGCTTTATCCACCCCGGCATGGTGGGGGAGGAGTTTTTCATGACCCGCGGGCACTTCCACACCCGTTCGGAGACCGCGGAGTATTACTGGTGCCTGCAGGGCGAGGGCATCTTGCTGCTGATGGACCGCCAGCGCCGCTGCACCGCCCAGCGCATGACCCCCGGCAGCCTGCACTACATCCCCGGCCATGTGGCCCACCGTTTGGTCAACACCGGTTCCCAGGTGCTGGCCGTGGGCGCGTGCTGGCCGTCGGACGCCGGTCACGATTACCGCACCATTGAGGAGCAGGGCTTTTCCGCCCGGGTGGTGCTGCGCAATGGCCACGCCGCGGTGCTGGCCATGGAGGAGGGAATATGACGACCATCGATCACAACTCCCCGGTGCCCCTGCATGTGCAGGTGGAAGCTTATCTGCGGGAGCTCATCAAGCAGGAAGAATACCGCAGCGGCGCGCTGCTGCCCAATGAGCTGACGCTGAGCAAGCAGTTTGGAATCAGCCGCAACACCTTCCGCTCAGCCATGGACCGCCTGGTGCTGGAGGGACTGGTCGTGCGCAAGAAGGGCATCGGCTCCCGGGTCAACACGACGATGCTGAGCACCACGCTGACCGAGTGGGACAGCTTTTCCCGGGAAATGACGACCAAGGGCCGCGTGCTGCGTACGATTTCCAAGGAGATCCGCTGGGTGAAGGCCGCCGATGAGGTCGCCGCTGCACTGAGCGTGGAACCTGGCACCGAGGTGTGCCGCCTGGAACGCATCAAGGGCGTGGACGGTGAGCCGGTGGTGCTGTTCCTAAGCTACTTCCACCCCCGGGTGGGCATCTACCGCAACGAGACCTTCGAGGGGCGGCTGTACGACATCCTGCAGCAGAAGTACAACAGCGTGCCGGAGATTTCCGACGAGGAGATCGGCGCGCTGCCATGCAGCGGCACCTTCAGCCAGCAGCTGCGCATGCCGCTGGATGTGCCGGTGCTGTTCCGCAAGCGCCATGTGCTCAACGCTGCCGGAAAAATACTGGAGCTGTGTTACGCCTATTACCGCTCCGACCGGTTCCAATACACGATACGCATACGGAGGGGGAGCCAGCCATGAGGAGTTATGCCATCGACCTGGGCGGCACGGCCATCAAGCTGGCAGCCATAGAGGACGGGGATGTACTGCGTGAAGCCCGGTTGGCCGTGAACCCGCTGGACACCACCGCCCAGCGCATGGCCTCCGTGGCCTCTGCGCTGGAGGATTGGCGCTGCCATGGCATCAGCGCCGACGCCGCGGGCATTGCCTTCGCCGGCATCACCGACCCGGTGGGCTGCCGGGTGCTGTCGGTCAACGGGAAATATCTGGACGCCGCGGGTTTTGACTTTCGCGCCTGGGCGGCGGGGCAGGGGCTGGCGCTGGCCATGGACAATGATGCCAACGCCGCGCTGCTGGGCGAAACACGCTTTGGCGCGGCCCGGGGCAGCGGCGACGCTGTGATATTGATACTGGGTACCGGCATCGGCACCGCGGCGATGATGGGCGGAGCGATGATACGGGGGAAGCACTTTCAGGCCGGTTGCCTGGGCGGGCACTTCACCGTGGGGCACAAAGGCCGCCCGTGCAACTGCGGCAGCCGCGACTGCGCCGAGGCCTATGCCGCCACATGGGCGCTGCCGGCCCTGGCCCAGGAGCGGCCGGGCTTTGCCGCCAGCGCTTTGGCCCGCGAACCGCTGGTGGACTACAAGGCGCTTACCCAGTGGGCCCGGCAGGGGGACCCGGTGGCGGAGGGCTTGCTGGAGGATTGCGTCGGCGTGTGGAGTGCCGTGGTCAAAAACCTCGTGCATGCCTATGACCCGGAGATCGTCGTGTTGAGCGGCGGCGTGCTTCGCAGCGCCGACCTGATTGTGGAGCCGCTGCGCAAGCGAGTGCTGGCCGACGTGTGGACGCCTTGGGGCGCGGTGGACATCCGTGTAGCCGCCCACCCCGACCGATCGGTGCTGCTGGGCATGCACCACCTGGCCTGTGAAAGGATGTAGCGAGATGAAACGAACCAGCAACTATGACAAGAACCCTGTGGTTGTAATCAAAGGTTTCGACGGGGAGGCGTGGCAGGGTTACGCCGCCATCGGCGCGCGGCTGCGCGACGCCGCGGCCGCCCTGGGCCGCACCCGCGCCGTGGTGACGGTGGATTGCTACCCCGGCGTGCGCGAGGACGAGGTGATCTCCGCGCTGCAAGCGGCTTTGCGCCCGGTGCTGACGCTGCGCGCGCAGGACGCAACGATCGAGAAGGACGCCGTGGAGCGCTTGGTGGCCCGCAACGTGACCGACGACCGGGTGTTCGGCGTGCTCAGCTGCCACCGCATGGAGGAGTTCTTCGACGCGGCCAAGCTCGCAGCGGCCCGTGCGCAGGTCGAATCCATTAAGGAAGGAACTGTACTGGTCGTCGGCGTGGGCGCGGCGCTGCTGGCGCAGCCCGATGTGCTCGTGTATGCCGACCTGGCCCGCTGGGAAATACAGCAGCGCTACCGCCGCGGAGAGCTGGGCAACTGGCTGTGTGACAACGCCGGCGAGGACGTGCTGCGCCTTTATAAGCGCGGCTTCTTCGTGGATTGGCGCGTGGCCGACCGCCACAAGAAGGACCTGTTTGCCCGCATGGATTATGTGCTGGACACCAACCTGAAGGACAACCCGAAGATGCTGTCCGGCGCGGCGCTTCTGGGCGGGCTCAAACAGGCGGCGGCGCAGCCCTTCCGCGTGGCGCCGTACTTCGACCCCGGCGTGTGGGGCGGCCAGTGGATCAAGGACGTGTGCGATATGGACCGCTCCGCCCGCAACTACGCGTGGGGCTTCGACTGCGTGCCCGAGGAGAACAGTCTACTGTTCAAGATCGGCGGCACAGTTGTTGAGCTGCCGGCCATCGACCTGGTGTTCACGCAGCCGGCGGCGCTGCTGGGCGACCGGGTGCACGCCCGCTTCGGCACCGAGTTCCCGATCCGCTTCGATTTTCTGGACACCATGGGCGGCCAAAACCTGAGCCTGCAGGTGCACCCGCTGACCGAGTACATCCAGGAAACCTTCGGCATGCACTACACCCAGGACGAGAGCTATTATATGCTGGACGTGGACGAGAACGCCGATCCCGTGGTCTACCTGGGCCTGAAAACCCCTGTGAGAAGGGAAGAGATGCTGCAGGCGCTGGAGCGCGCGCAGGAGGGCGAGCCCTTCGACGCCACGCGGTATATCAACGCCATACCGGTTCGCAAACACGACCATGTGCTGATCCCCGCGGGCACGGTGCACTGCTCCGGCTCGGGCACCATGGTGCTGGAGATCAGCGCCACGCCCTACATCTTCACCTTTAAGCTGTGGGATTGGGACCGCGTGGGGCTGGACGGCAGACCCCGGCCGGTGCATCTGGCTCACGGCTGGCGCAACATACAGTTTGACCGCGACACCGACTGGGTGCATGCCAACCTTGTGGACCGTGTGGAGCCGCTGGCTGCCGGCCAGGGCTGGCGGGAGGAGCGCACCGGCCTGCACGAGCGGGAGTTCATAGAGACCCGGCGGCACTGGTTCACCGGCCCCGTGGAGCATGACACCCAGGGCGGCGTCAACGTACTGAACCTGGTACAAGGCGAGGAAGCTATCATAGAAAGTCCCGAAGGGACCTTCGAGGCCTTCGTCGTGCACTATGCCGAGACCTTCATTGTGCCGGCGGCGGTGGGCCGCTACACGATATCGCCCCACGGCGCGGGCGTCGGGCAGGAGCTGGCAACGATTAAAGCTTATGTGAGAACCTAGGAGGCGGGACATGGAGACCAAACAGGCGAAGGAAATGCTGGGCTGCCAGATCTGGGTGGAGCCCACCGATTCGCGGGAACGAGTGGACGAACTGGTACGCCAGGCGGCGGACAGCGGCCTGGGGTGGCTGCGGTGCTTTTTGATGTGGCCGTGGATCGAGGCTGCGCCGGACCAGTGGGATTTCCGGGTGTTCGATGACCTCTTTGACGCCGCGGCCAAGTACGGCATCAAAATCAAGGCGACGCTGACGGCCAACTCAGGGCCGTGGTTCCTGGGCACGCCGTCGCTGCTGCACTCCCACACGGGCTTCTTAAGCGCGGATTGGCGCGAGCCCATGGGGCGCTACATCCAGCGCTGCGTCACGCGCTATCGCCGGCACCCGGGGCTGGGCCAGTGGATACTGTGGAACGAGCCCAGCGGCGGCGGCGAGCGCACGCCGGAGACGCGGGAGCAGTGGGGGCTGTGGCTGCGCCGGGAGTACGGCGATGATCTCTCCGCGCTGAATCAAAGGTGGCGTACGGGCTTTGCCAGCTTTGACGAGGCGCTGTTCCCCGAAGAGCTGAACCATCCGCTGCACCGGGGCAGTTCCTGGCAGAGCTACCGGCCATGGATGGACAATTGCCGCTTCAAAGCCTGGTGGCTGGCCCAGGAGCTCGCCTGGGTGCGCGACGAGGTTCGTAAATACGACGCGGATACGCCGATCTGCGTAAACCCGTGCCCCTTCCTGAGCAACCAGGCTGCCGCCGGAGTGGACCTGGAGCAGATCGGCGCCGTTGTGGATGTGCTGGGTGCCAGCTATCACCCGGCTTGGCACTTCACCTTTGCCGACCGGGTCACCTTCCCGGCGCTGATGGCCGCCGGCGTGCGCAAGAAGGCCGCCATGCCCTCTGCCAAACAGGTGGAGATCACCGAGGTGCAGACCGGCAACACGCTGAATTCCTCGGTGCGGCCCAGCGCCGTGGAGCCCTCGGAGGTCGTGCGGTTCTATCTCTCCGGCCTGTTCAGCGGCGCTCAGTCGGTCACCGGCTGGCTGCTCAACGCGCGCAGCCGGGATTTTGAGGCCGGCGACTGGGGCCTGCTAGACGACACCGACAGCCCCAGCCCCCGCAGCCGCATGATGCGCCGCCTGCACGACACGCTGAACACCGCCTTGGAGCGCGCCGGGGCGTGGCGGCCCGCGCAACCCCGGGCTTTCGTGGGCTACAGCCTGGAGTCTCAGGCCGTGGAGGTGGCCGACACCAACGGCGCGCCGGTGAACGGCCGCCGCGCCGACGACAGCGGCCACGGCACGGCGCTCTTAAGCGTGCTGCTGATGGAGCAGGGCGCGGCCACCGAGATGCGCCGCCTGCAGGACGTGCCCGAGGATGGCGCCGGCGCGCTGCTGGTATTGAGCCACGTGGTCTCCTGGGAGCACGAGGACGCCCGGCGCATCCTGGCTTTTGCCCACAGCGGCGGCACCGTGGTGCTGGACGCGACCTCCGGCCGCAAGGACACCGACGCCGGGCTGCACCGGCCGTGGCCGGGCTTCCTGGCCGCTGAGATCGGCATGCACGCCGCGGGGCTGCACACCGATCCCAAAGGTTATGCCCTGTGCGACTGCGGTACGCCGCTGGGCCGGTTGCTTCTCACGCGCATGGAGCCGGTTTTTGCCCCGGACACCGGCTGGAGAGCCTGGGAGGACCTGCGCTATGAGGACGGCGAGCCGCTGGTGTGGCAGCGCTCCTTCGGCCAGGGCGGCTTTGTGCTGGTAAACGGCATGGCGGGCCCTTCGCTTACCCATGAGGCACAGGCGTGGCCGGTGCTGCGCCGGGTGTTCGACCGGCTGTGCGCGCCGGTCAAGAACCCGGTGCGGCCATTGGCCGGCTGCCACAGCGCCTTCGCGCTGCCGGTGGATTGTGAGCGGGGCCATCTCACCGCCATACTGGCCCAACCCGTTGAAGGCCGCGGCGGCCAGCGCCTGCGCATCGTAGCGCCGATGGGCGTCTATGAAGACCTGTGGACCGGCGAGACCGTGGAGGTGGGCGCTCAGGGCGAAGCGGCCCTGCTGGCCGAAGACGGCATCGTGCTGCTGTGGCAGCCGTGAGCGGGGGAGGAGAAGCCATGTTTGATCCGGGCATCGATATCCAGGCCACCGAGCGGCCGATGGGTTTCCGTTATGGGCAGGGGGTGTTTGGCCCTCAGCCCGAGCTGCGCACGCTGGACAGCCTGCGCCGCAGCCTGCGGGACCCCAATTGCCAAGGCCCCGACCCCGTATACGCCATCGCCATGGACGTGGGCAAGACCGAGCACCGCCAGGCGCTGGGGCAGCGCATGCTGCTCTACGGCGTGGTGACCTACGCCAGTGGCCGCCTGGGCAATGAGCCCATCCGCAGCCAGGGCCACGCCCACAAGGTGAGCGCCCACTGCGGCTGGTCCACGCCGGAGGTCTACGAGATCTGGAGCGGCCAGGCCGTCATTTACATGCAGAGCGGCAGCGGAGATGACCCGGGCCGCTGCTACGCCGTGCGGGCGTGCGTGGGCGACGTCGTCATCGTGCCGCCCTACTGGGTGCACGCGACCATCAGCGCCGACCCCGACCAGCCGCTGACTTTTGGCGCCTGGTGCGACCGGGACTATGGCTTTGAGTATGACGGCGTGCGCGGCCACGGCGGCATCGCCTGGTTCCCGCTGTTGAATGAAGACGGCGGTCTGCGCTGGGAGCGCAACCCGGCCTATGGCCCCTCGGAGCTCATCCACAAAGCGCCGCAGGGCTACGCCGAGCTGGGCCTGCGTCCCACAGAGGCCATCTACCGCCAGTTCGAGCGCGATCATGACGCCTTCCGCTTCGTCTATGACCCGGCCAGTGCCGCCGCGGTATGGGGGGATTTTATCCCGTAAGCAAATCAACCTTCGTTTCTTGGCGCCTGACAGTTTGGTGTTTGGCGCTTTTTTATTATAAACGGGCTAACCCGATTCATTTTGCCGCGCTTTCTCCGTTCCTGCTCTCCAGGGTGGGCCGGAAGACTTTTCTTGCTTTTGCAATATATGTATGATAAGATGAAAGATAGCTAAAAATCGCCTAAAACGCCACTGGGAATATGTAAAATCGCATACGATGAGCGGAGGACACGGTAAAATGCACATCGAGTACCGCGAAGACGCCCTTTCCTATCGGCCGCACCACCACAACGCATATGAGATGATCTTTATCCTGCACGGGCAGTCCCGCTTTACCGTTCGAGACCAGTCCTTTCTGGCCGGACCGGGAGACATTGTTTTTTTCAGCAACCTGGAGGAGCATTCCACCAACATTGTTCAGACGCCTTACCACCGGTATTTCGTCATGCTGCCGCCCCGGGAGACCGACCAGATGATCGGCAACGCCCGGCTGCTGTCCATCTTCAAACAGCGCAGCGCCGCCTTTCCCTATGTGCTGCGCATGTCACAGCGGGCGCAGGTGTTGCAGAACCATTTTGGGCAGCTGCTGCTGGAGAGCGACTCGGCGAACCCATGGCACAATGAGCGCGTGTGCGCGCTGCTGACGCTGATTCTGACCGAGGTGTGCCGCCTGCATCCGCAGATCTTCCCCGGTCATACGCAGCCCCATCAACTGCCGATCTCCGATATCCAAAGCCATCTGGACATCCATTACGCCGATCGGTTCTCGCTGATCGACTTGGCCAAGCAGTATCACGTCAGCGCCGGATACCTTTCGCAATGCTTCCGTGAGCAGGTCGGCCACAGCCCCATGCAATATGTCATGCTCAACCGCCTGACCGCAGCTTGCGAGATGCTGCTAACGTCGGGCTTGAGCGTCAACCAGATCTCCGGCCAATGCGGTTTCAGCGATGTGAACAACTTCATACGCCGGTTTTCCCAGCATTATGGCGTCACACCGAACAAGATGAAAAAGCAGCGGGGACACATCGCTGCGGATTGGAAGGAGAAAGCACATGCTGGGCATGACCTCGGTGACCTTTCGGACACTGTCAGCAGATGAAATCCTGCGGCTGTGCGCCCGAAGCGGTCTGCAGGGCATCGAATGGGGCGGCGACATCCATGTGCCCGCCGGCCGGACAGACATCGCCGAGAACGTCGCCGCCGCCACGCGGGCGCATGGGTTGAATGTTTTATCCTATGGATCATACTACCGGCTGTGCGCGGATATGGATTTCTCCCCCGTGCTGGACACCGCCTGCGCGCTGGGCGCGGGTAAAATCCGCATCTGGGCGGGAGACAAGGGCTCCCAACAGGCGGACGCCGCCCACCGCGAGCGCGCGGCCCAGGAGCTGCGCCGCATCTGCGGCCTGGCCCGGGGGCGGGGTGTGAGCATCGGTCTGGAATACCACCGCAACACGCTGACCGACACCTGCGAAAGCGCGCAGGCGCTGCTGCGGCAGGCCGGCTGTGACAACCTGTTCACCTACTGGCAGCCCAACCCGGACCTTACCCACGAGCAGAGGCTGCACGAGATCCGCTGCCTGCTGCCCCACATCCGCAGCATCCATGTGTTCCAGTGGAGCGCGGGCAATGTCCGCCAGCCGCTGAGCGCTGGAGAAGGGGAATGGGCCGCCTATCTGCAGGCTTTGGGCGCCGCGCCTCGGGATTGCATCATGGAGTTCGTCAAGGGCGACAGCCCGGAGCAGTTCTTGGCCGACGCGAAAACCCTGGTTCAATGGACATCCGGCATGAACGCGCGTACATAGTCACTCTGCCTGGCGACATCAAGGATTTGGAGGAAAACATGAGCCTGAACGACAAGATTATACTGACCGCTGACTGCGCCGCTGCCGGCGTCTCCCTGCCCATGGCCGACACGCTGGACGCACTGCGCCAACCGCTGGCGCTGGGTGGCCCAACCGCGCCCAACCGCCTGGCCGTGCAGCCCATGGAGGGCGCCGACGGCCAGCCCGACGGCGGCCCCGGGGAGCTCACCCTGCGGCGCTACCGGCGCTTTGCCGAGGGCGGCGCGGGGTTGCTGTGGGCGGAGGCCATCGCCGTGCGCGAGGATGGCCGCGCCAACCCGCGGCACCTGTGGCTGCACGAAGGCACTCTGGACGCCTTCAAGGCCATGGTGGAGGACATCCGCCGCGCCGCCGGCCAGCCCGTCGTTCTCATCGCTCAGTTGACCCATGCAGGGCGCTACAGCAAGCCCTGGGGTGTACCCCGTCCGGTCATCGCATACAACAACCCCCACTATGAGAAGGAGCCTTTGCCGCAGGAGTGCATCGTCTCCGACGATGAGCTCAAGCGCCTGGAGGACGACTTCGAGCGGGCGGCTGCGCTGGCCTTCGCCGCCGGGTTCGATGGCGTGGACATCAAGGCTTGCCACCGGTATCTGTTCAGCGAGCTGCTGAGCGCCTTCCACCGGCCTGGCGCTTACGGCGGCAGCTTTGAGAACCGCACGGCCATGCTGCGCAACTGTGTGGCGCGGGCCGGCTCGGTATGCCCTGCGGGCCGCATGGTCACCAGCCGTCTGAACCTCTACGACGGCGTGCCCAACCCCTTCGGCTGGGGGCAGGACGCGCAGGATTACATCCAGACCGACCTGACCGAACCGCTGGCGCTGATCGGCGAGCTGCACCGCGGCGGCATGACGCTGCTCAACGTGACCATGGGCAACCCCTATGTGAACCCCCATGTGAACCGGCCCTACAAACGGGGTGGATATACGCCGCCGGAGCGCCCGCTGCAGGGCGTGGAACGCATACTGGGCGGCGCGGCGGCTGTGCAAAAGGCCTACCCCGAGCTGGCGGTGCTGGCCAGCGGCTTCAGCTACCTGGGCGAGGCCGCCGACGTGGTGGCCGCGGGCCTGGTGGAGCAGGGCGGCGCGTCGATGGCAGGCTTTGGCCGGCTGGCCTTCGCCTACCCCGACTTTGCCCGGGACATCACGCACGGCAGCGGCCTGCAGAAGGCCAAGAGCTGCCTGGCCTGCACCAAGTGCACCGAGCTCATGCGCGCCGGTACGACCACCGGCTGCCCGGTGCGCGACCAGCAGGTCTATCTGCCGCTGTACCGCAGGCATGTGCTCAAGCAGGAGGAGGGCGTATGAGCGCGAAAGCTGCCGTCGTAACCGGCGCGACCAGGGGCATCGGCCGGGGCATCGCCCAGCGGCTGCTGCGGGAGGGCTGGCGTGTGCTGGGCACCGGCACCGCGACGGAAGCCGCCAACGCCTCGTTGATCGCTGAGCTGCGCCAAGTGGGCGACTTCCACTATTCCCAATGCCGGCTGGACAATGCCGGCGACCGGCACACCCTCGTGGAGCGCGCCTTCTCGCTGTTCGGCGCTGTGGACGCCCTGATCAACAACGCCGGCATGGCCCCGCGCCAACGGGTGGACATGCTTGAGCTGACCGAAGAAGCCTACGACGAGCTGATGAGCGTCAACCTGAAGGGGCCGTTTTTCCTGACGCAGGCCTTCGCCCGGCGTTGGGTGGAGGCGCCGCAGGCCCAGCCGCCGGTCGCGGTGTTCATCACGTCGGTGTCGGCATTCGCGCCCTCCACCAACCGTGCGGAGTACTGCCTGAGCAAGGCGGGCTTGAGCCAGGCGGTGCAGCTCTTCGCGTCGCGGTTGAGCGCCCATGGCATCTGCGTATATGAGGTGCGCCCCGGCATCATCGAGACCGACATGACCGCCGCGGCCCACGGCAAATACGACGCGCTGATCGGCAACGACCTGCTGCCCATCGCTCGCTGGGGCCAGCCCGGCGACGTGGCCTCCGCTGTGTGGGCGTGCTGCAGCGGCTTGCTGGGCTATTCCACCGGCGAGGTGCTGCACGTGGACGGCGGCTTCCACATGCGGAGGTTATAGGTATGATGCGGTGGGATTCGTTGAACTGGAACGGGCTGGAAATTCCGGTGCTTACGGTGGCCGCGGCCGTGGTGGGCAGCGGCGCTGCGGGCTTTTCCGCCGCGTGCGCGCTGCACGAGCACGGCGTGACCGACGCAGTGCTGTTGAGCGAGGGCGTCAACAGCGGCACATCCCGCAACGCCGGCAGCGACAAGCAGACGTTCTACAAGCTTTCCCTGGCCGGCGACCAGCCGGATTCGGTGGGGGAGATGGCGGCCACGCTGTTCGCCGGCGGCGGCATGGACGGCGACACGGCGCTCATAGACGCGGCGTTCTCCGCGGGCAACTTCTACCGCCTGGCCGCGCTGGGCGTGCCCTTCCCGCACAACGAATTCGGCGAATACGCCGGCTACAAGACCGACCACGACCCGCGCCAGCGGGCCACCTCCGCCGGGCCGCTGACCTCGCGCTTCATGACCGAGGCGCTGCAGGCCGACGCCGCCCGCCGGGGCGTGCCGGTGCTGGATGGGCTGCTGGCTGTGGCCATCGTGACCGGCAAGGATGGCCAAACCATGGGCCTGCTGGCGCTGGACCGCAACCGGCTGCACGAGCCCAACCGGGGCCTCACGCTGCTGCGCTGCGGCAACCTCGTGTGGGCCACCGGCGGCGAGGCCGGCATGTTCCAGGCATCGGTGTTCCCGGAGAGCCAGCACGGCGCGCTTGGTGTGGCGCTGCAGGCCGGCGCTCGCGCCGCCAACCTGACCGAATGGCAGCACGGCCTGGCATCCATCGCTTTCCGCTGGAACGTGTCCGGCACCTATCAGCAGGTGCTGCCACGGTACATCAGCACCGGCGCAAACGGCGGCGACCAGCGCGAATTCCTGGCCGATGCCTTGGGCGCGCAGCGGGCGCTGGAGCTGACGTTCCTCAAGGGCTATCAGTGGCCCTTCGACGCCCGCAAGCTGCCCGGCTCATCGGTGGTGGATGTGCTGGTGGCGCAGGAGACTGCCAGGGGCCGGCGGGTATACCTGGATTACCGCTCCAATCCTGCCGGGTTGAGTTTCGACACGCTGCCGGAAGAGTGCCGGGCCTATCTGGCCAACAGCGGCGCGCTGTTCGGTACGCCCTTTGAGCGCCTGGCCCACATGAACCCCGACGCCGTGGCGCTGTACCGCAGCCACGACATCAACCTGGCCCGCGAGCCCCTGGAGGTTGCCGTGTGCGCTCAGCACCAGAACGGCGGCCTGGAGGTGGACGCCCATTGGCAGACCAACGTGCCGGGCCTGTATGCCTGCGGCGAGGCCGCGGGCACCTTCGGCGTATACCGCCCTGGCGGCAGCGCGCTCAATGCCACGCAGACCGGCTCCCGCCGGGCGGCAGCGCACATCGCGCGCCATGGGCAACGCTTGCCGGAGGAGTCGGCTTTCGCCGCCGCGGCACTGTCGCTGCTGGAACGCAAGGCTCCGCAGGCATTGGGCCATGGGGCAGGGGATGCCGACGCCTGGCGCGCTATGCTCTGCGCCGCCCGCGCTCGCATGAGCGCTCACGGAGCTTTCCTGCGCCGTCAGAGCGATCTGGATGCCGCCGTGGAAGCCTGTCGGAAGGACTTGGAGCGGTATTGGGACATCGCACCGGTTGCGCCGGAGCTGCTGCCTGATGTGTTCCGCGGCTGGGATATGCTGACGGCGCAACTGGCGGTGCTTTCGGCCATGGCCTTCGCCCACGGCAGCGGCTTCCCCAGCCGGGGCAGCGCCCTGCTGCTGGATGAGGGCGGTGTCTGCCTGCCCGGCTTGCCGTGGAAGGTGCGGGCTTATTCCGACGCGATGAAAGATCAGGTGCTGGTGACGGGGTTGAAGGGGCAGGGGGGCAGTTGGACTGCTGAGAACGCCCTGCGCCCGGTGCGGCCCATACCGCAGCGGGAGTTGTGGTTTGAGACTGTTTGGGCGTGGTATCGTGAGGAGAGAAAACCCGCCGGGGAGTGACCGGCGGGCAGATGCATACAATTTCATCATTTGAGGTTTCTTCTTATGCAGCCGTCACTGAAGGACAAGCACCTTCAGGCATATTTCTTCTGTCTATCAACTCACCTCATCTAGGGCCTCATCTTCTGATTCATCCACTTCATCAGCCACCGGTACAGCGCAGAGGGCATCTGCCGAGATGGACAGGCTCTGGTTGTATTGCTCCGCTAGCATCGTGCGTTTGAACTCGCAGGTGGGTTCATAGCCATAGACCAGTTCCTCGAGCTCGTCCAGAGAAACCTTGAAGAACTCTTTGCGGAGATTCACCCTATTCAAGCGCTTTGTGGTGAGGGCCTGATGAATGCTGTATTCTAGGCCGACTGCGTTGTCTGAGAAGATCATGCTGTGAACATCAAAGGGGAAGGGTACACTGGCGTCGCCCAGCTCGTTGATGCGCTCCTGGGGCTCCAGGCGGCGGGTCATGCCGATCTTGAACACATCGTCGCCAAAGGATCCCAAATTGCTGATGACATACACATAGCCGGCGCGGCCGTTCTGGAGGTTGATGATGTCTTCCTTCTTGGCTTCCACTTCATTGAGCTGGTTTTCAAGAACTGATAGGCGAGCCACGAGCTGCTCTGTCTTCACGGGATCTACGGATAGGGTAAGCAGCTCCGTAACACTGGCCATCTCTGCGCGGTACTTGCTCTCTTCCTTTTCCACCAGGGCACGCTGCTGCTCCAGCAGGCGCCGCTCTTCGGCCTCCTGTCTCATCTGCTCACGCAGGGCGCGTTGCTCTTCCTTAATGCGCTCCTTCTGAACGTAATACTCGTATTCGATCTGCACCGCCTCTAGGAACAGGTACTCAATCTCTCCAATGAATTTGACCATCGTACCGGCTATGTTCTGATTCCCTTCTGTCGCAAGCTTCAGGTATTTTGCAGTGATCGCTTTGACTGCATCAAGGGATTTGTCCACCTTTCCATAGGAGAGGTTGTAAAGCACGTTTTGCAGCTCCGCTTCCAAGGCAATGACCATAAGGGAGTAGATCGCAAGGTTGGCCTTGGTCGTGTACCGCCCTTTGTACTTCGCAAGCACTTCACCGATCAACTTTTCATTCTGCTTGAACCGGGCTCGTAGCTGCTTTACGCTCATGCATTGCAGTGTCAGGGCGACGGTGGGGGATAGGTCGTCAGTTAGACCATCCAGACTTTGCCCCTGGGCCAGGATGACGTTGTTGTCGGTGAGAGCGCCGCTGTAGTAGTTTTTCACGACGTTGGCGATGCTCCGATAGGTGATCTTGATCTTCTCGATACGCTTGGTGAGTGATATCCACTCTTTGTTGGATGTTGTAACCTTATCGGCCAGATCGGAAAGAGCTTCCTTGTTGTCGGAAATATGACCGATGATCTCTGTGAGTTCGGAGTTCTTCTGCTGCAACTGGGCGGTAACATCGGCAAGAGCATCTTGCTGCGCTTTGGAATAGATCCCCTGGTACAGCGTCTCGCGGTTCTGCTCAAGCTCCTTGATGGCATCCACTAGTTTGTTTGCCGCCAGAGCCTTTTCACCAATCTGTGTGGACAAGAACTCGACCTGTTTCTTCTTCTCCGCAATGGTGTTATCGTACTTTGTGAGTTCCTGGAGTTTGCTGAAGATGCTCATGAGAACCCTGCTTTCTCGGTTTTTATTGTGCCATCCGCTTGATCATCCTGACTTTCGCTGGTAAATAGTGCTTCACCTAGTCGTTTTTTGGCAGTACTTAAGTACGTTCTTTTACTCAACGAAAGCAGACAAATACTATTATATATTAATGATCTGGTTGCGCGAAAATTGTCGGTCGATGTCGTCTTGAAGGAAAATTGAAGAAATTGATTTTAGGTCATAAAATGAAAAAATGATGGTACTCGCAAATTGCTAGCGTTTCTCAGTATCGATTATTTCGGAATGTCCGTGTCCCTCGATGTCAATGCCGTTGAGCATGGTTGACTGATGCCCATTGGCGTAGCGCTGTGATTCGGAATGATCTTGGTCAATAACGCCAACTGGCGCGCCTTTAGCTACCCCTAACCCGACTCAACAGCTCATTTCTGATTTCCCACAACCTCTGCGACAAATCCACATAATATCGGTGCGGATTCTCAAACCGCTTGACCTCATCCCACAACGTATCCACCTGCCGCGCGCAATAGCCCTTGATTTCCTCCAACGACGGCAACTCATACACGCGTACGCCGCCCCGGAAGATCGGAACAAGCAGTTCTTTTGCTGGGAAGTTCTCGACCGTCTTGGTCTTCTACACTGTAGTTATCACCAAGGGCAATGTTTATGGTATGATATGGTGTGGGGAGAGGTACCGCAAGCTGGGGTCAATTTCACCAACGGGGCATGGCGCCGCCGTACTAGGCAATGATGAGCGTGCAATGCCCTGCGCCCGGTGCGGCCCATTCCGCAGCGGGAGTTGTGGTTTGAGACCGTTTGGGCTTGGTATCGGGAGGAGAGAAAACCCGCCGGGGAGTGACCGGCGGGCGGATGTCCCCCTGCTTCCTACAGCACAAAACTGCTGATAGTCCTGCAGATATCCGTTATGTTGGCTTTGGTGCTGAACTCAAACCGGACATGGCCCATACCGCTGAACCAAAGATCCAGTTCGCTGTCCATATCAAATACACCAGCGGTCTCAACCGAGTAGGCTTGAATTTTGCTATAGGGCAATGAGGTAAAATCTTTCTTCTTGCCGGTTACACCTTGCACATTGATTGCGATGATACGCTTGTTCGTAAAAACGACACCATCGCGGAAGCTTTGAAATGCTTGGATGATTTCCTCACCTTGGACGAACAGGGGAGATACCAGGGGTTCATAAGCCGCATTCTGTACCGGGTTCAGTTTGAGAAATTTCGCGTTGTTGAAATCGATCATATCATACCTCGCAATTTTTGTATAAGAACCTTGTATTTCCATGTTAATGGCGAAGACTTGTTTTAGCACATTCTGTTGCCGAGAATGCTTGGTGAGGTTAGTATGCGCAAAACTCCTCCCTTTCCCGCTTCAACAACCCATCCTTCACATCCCACAGCCTCTGCGACAAATCCACATAATACCGGTGCGGATTCTCAAACCGCTTGACCTCATCCCACAACGTATCCACCTGCCGCGCGCAATAGCCCTTGATCTCCTCCAGCTTCGGCAGCTCATACACGCGCACGCCGCCCCGGAAGATCGGCACAAGCAACTCTTTGGCTGTGAAGTTCGTGATCGTCTTGGTCTTCCACACGGCGTCGGGATCAAAGATGGTCAGAGGCTGCCCCTCGTCAATCGTCTCATCATGCACGCATAGCTGGTCGGCAATGGCCTTGCCGCTGTCGCGGTCATACAGGCGGTAGACCTTCTTGAAGTGGGGATTCGTGATCTTCCCGACATTCTCGCTGATCTTGATCTTGGGAAGGATGCTGCCATCGGCCCGCTCCACCGCCACCAGCTTGTATACGCCGCCGAACACCGGCGTGCTCTTGGACGTGATCAGCCGCTCGCCGATGCCGAAGATATCTACCTGCGCGCCCTGCATCAGCAGGTCACGAACCAGAACTTCATCCAGCGCGTTGGACGCGACGATCTTGCAGCCGGGCAGGCCGGCTTCATCCAGCATGGCCCGGGCCTTCTTGGATAGATACGCGATGTCGCCGGAATCCAGCCGGATCGCAAAATTCGTGATGCCCTGGGGCAGCAGCACGTCCCGGAACGCGCGTATCGCATTGGGTACGCCGCTGGCCAGCGTGTTGTAGGTGTCCACCAGCAGCGTCGTGCTATGGGGATACAGCTGACAGTAGGTCTTAAAGGCCTCATACTCGCTGTCGAACATCTGCACCCAGGAGTGCGCCATGGTGCCGCCGGCGGGCACTCCGAGTTGCTGGTCGGCCAGCGCGCACGCGGTGCCGCTGCAGCCGCCTATGTAGGCGGCCCGGGCGCCCAGCACCGCCGCGTCGGAGCCCTGGGCCCTGCGGGAGCCGAACTCCAGCACCGCGCGCCCCTGGGCGGCCCGCACGATGCGGTTGGCCTTGGTGGCGATCAGCGACTGGTGGTTCAGCGTCAGCAGCACGAAGGTCTCTATGAGCTGCGCCTCGATGGCCGGCGCGCGCACGGTGAGCACCGGCTCGTTGGGGAACACCGCCGTGCCTTCGGGCACGGCCCAGATGTCGCCGGTAAACCGGAACCGCGACAGGTAATCCAGGAACGCCTCGCCGAACAGCCCCTTGGCGCGCAGGTATTCAATGTCCTCGGCGGTGAAGTGCAGGCTCTCTACGTACCGGATCAGCTGCTCCAGCCCCGCGGCAATCGCGAAGCCGCCGCCGTCGGGCACGCTGCGGAAAAACACGTCGAAATAGGTGATCCTGCTGTCCAGCCCTTGCTCGAAATAGCCGTTTGCCATGGTGAACTCGTAAAAATCGCACAGCATGGCCAGGTTGCGTTGTTCCATCGGTTGGGTGCTCCTTACCGTTCTTTATCGGTTGATGATCGTCATCTGCAGGCCGGCCATGACGTCCAGAGCGGCCTCGTGCAGGCGTTCGTCATGGCTGGCGGTGCACGCGGCGTCCACGACGATCTCGGCCTGGGGCAGCGCCGCCTTGGCCAGCACCGCGTTGGATATCACGCAGATGTTGGACACGAGGCCCACGAGCTCGATGCGCTCATAGCCTTGCCGGGCCAGGTGGTTGGCCAGCTCCAGCGAGCCGAAGGCGCCCTTCTCAAAGCGCGCGTCGCCATGGCGGATCAGCCCGGCGACCTTGCCGTACAGCTGCCAGCCGGGGGAGCCCTTGACGCAGTGGGGGATGGGCAGGTTGCGGCCCTCCAGCGTGTGCAGATAGTCTTCCGTATGCGTATCGAATGTGAAGGCTATGTCGTCGCCGTTCTGACGGTATTGCCCGATTTTGCGGGCGATGCCATCCTCCAGCGCCGGGGCCTTCGGGAAGCCCAGCGCGCCATCCACAAAGTCGTTCTGAAAATCTATAACCAAGAGTAGTTTTTTCATGTGATATACCCTCCGTCTGTCAGCTATTTCATAGAACAGCCCAAGCTCGGCACTCGCAACCAATGGCTCAAAGTGCCTCCTGATGATCCTATTCTGGTTCGCCGGTCAGAAGTTGTCAAGGGCGCGGGTCACATAACAGAGAAGACGGCAAAACCCCCGCTGCAATGGAGCAGCGGGGGCAATTTCATCGTGCGCTTCGCGCTCAATAGAAACTCTTTTTCTCCATGTGGTCCCGCAATGCCTCCAGCGTCTCGCCGAAGCGCTGGAAGTGCACGACTTCGCGCTCGCGCAGGAACCTCAGAGGATCGATGACGTCGGGGTCGTCGGCCATCTGGATCAGATATTCATAGGTGCTCCTTGCTTTTTGCTCTGCTGCAATCTCATATGAACATCATTTTTATTCAAACATGCGGAGCTGCAGGTCTTTTTGTTGACCTTTTTTGGGTTTCTCCACCATCGTCAGCACATACGCCTCGGTATCATCCCGAGACAGCACTTCCTTTGCGGCGTCAATATCGCTCAACCATGCCGCACGCTCTTCGGGCGACTTCAAAATCACCGGCATCCGGTCATGTATCACGGAGATTGAGGCGTTGGCGTCGGCCGTTAAGACCGCGTATGCCATGTAGTCACGGCCTGTCCTATCCTTGTAATGCCCATAAACCCCGGCGAGGTACATCATTGACCGATCAGCGTGGGTAACCTTGTGTTTATCAACGGCTCTTCCGCCTTGGTGGCTCCACTCAAAAAAGCCGGTTGTGGGGACAACGCACCGCTGATCCAAAATGAGCTTGCGGAACATGGGCTTCGCAAACACGGTTTCCCGCCTGGCGTTGGCGACGACACCCTTGCCGTCCCACTGCGGTATGCCAAACGACATGAGTACGGGCCGTATGACACCATCCACCATAATCAACACCGGGGCGGTGTCAGTGCGGGCAATCTCAGCGGTTTTCACCTTCACCAACTCGGCACGCTGATCATTGTCCTGATACCGCTGCTTTAGTTCCTCGAAGATTTCCTGCATCTCGGGGCTGGCTTTATCCAACGCGATGTTGTATCGTCCACACATGCCGATTGCTCCTTGCGCGCTGCAGCATAGCGCCAGATCTAAGTTCTTTCGCCATTATACAATAGCGCGGCGCCCTGTTAAAGCAAAGGTTTCCGGGTGCGGCTCACTTGGTAACGCCGGGAAGAGATGAAACCCTGGCCGGGGGCAGTGGCATCTGCCCATGTGTTCCGCGCTGCGGCTGCTGTTTTTCATACTCCAGCATGGTTTCAACCTGCTCGAACGAAAGGAAGGCAAAGCCTGCCATGACGGGAGTGCCTTCATCATCGTAACCCACTGCCTGTACCGCCTGCGGCCGCTCAACAAACCACCGGCGCGTGGCCGCTTCCAGGTAAAGCAGCCGAGCCCGGCCGTTGATCAGGCAGGTGTACCGGTGGCCGACGGCGCCCGCGCGCTCGCTGGCGGCCCAGCAGACAGCGTGCACGGACTGTATCTCGTAGGAGCGGCCATCCTGCCACCAAATTCTGCGTGGTGTAGGCGGACGGCCATCGGTATGGCACAGCGCCTCGACTGCCACATAGGCCTTGCCCTCGTGCTCGATGATCCGGCCTTGCCGAGGCGCGGTGGCGTGGGAAGATCCAAACGAAGCCTTGCCAGCTTGGGCCACACCCCACTGGAAGAGAGTCTCGTCATAGATCAGCGTCGCCATGGCTCCGCCGGCGAAGCAAACATACCTGGCCCCCGGGCTGTTAAGCTTGAGGGCATGCGCGGGCTGAAAATCCATGACGTGATCAACGATGACCTGGCCGTCCTCCCAGGCGAAGGACAGCGGCTGCGGGGGATCTCCATTGGCGGGATAGTACACCGACGCATCAACATATGTGATGCCGGCCGGGTCTTCCGGGCGGTCGCTCAGGTCGAGCCCCCGGCCTGCCAAGCGCCGGTCCTCCTTGAAGGTCAGCGCTGTTATTTCGATGTGTTCAATCTCGGTTGCCCGGGCCAAGCTCCGCCGGCCGAACCGCTGCCACAAGCTGTCCTTGGTGCGCTCCAGGGCCATGGCCTTTTCGAGCTTCGGATCGGGAGGCAGCAGGGATTCCTGCACGTTATGCCGCAAATCGATCAGGTTACAGCAGGAGATGCCCAGGCTGCGGATGTCGTACCCCAGCGGGCTGGCTTGATCATAGATGGTCATGGCTGCGGCCAGGATGTCGTCGGATCGCTGGGTGGGCGCTGGCAGTGACATCTGCCTTGAGGTCCACTGGAGCTTGCTTGAGCGCAGGCTCGCATGCACGGTGCGAGCAGCGACACCGGTGTCGCGCAGCCGGGAGGCGATGTTTTCGGCTATCGTAAAGTATGCTGCCTTGACTTCCGAGCGTGTTACGATGTCGCGGGGCAAGGTCTTGGAGTTGCCCACGCTTTTTGCCGGGTCTATATCCCAGATGTACGGAACGGGGTCGCGGTCCAGCCCGTTTGCCGCCAGCCAGAGCGAATCGCCGTTTTTGCCGAAAAGCGCGCCCACCTCATGGCGGTTGAGGTTGGCGATGTCTGCGATGGTCCTGATGCCGATCTGCCGCAGTTTATGGGCGGTCTTGCCGCCGACACCGATGATGGATTCCGCCGGCAGCGGCCAGGCGACTTCCTTATAATTCGCTGGAGATATCACGCTGGTCGCATCCGGTTTCTTCAGATCCGACCCAAGCTTCGCGAATGTGCGCGTGAAAGACACGCCCACTGAGCAGGGGACACCGTATTCCTCCTTGGTTCTGCAGCGGATCTCGTCGGCAACCTTCGCTGCCTCTTCAAATGACATGACATAGCCGGTGAGCTCCAGGTATGCTTCGTCGTCGCCGCCGCTCTGGACGCGGTCGCTGTAGGACAGGCAGAGCCCCAGAAGTCCATCGGCAAATTGATAGTACAGTGGGAAGTCCACCGCGACAGTCTTCAGGTGCGGACACTTGGTGCGCGCCTCTGACAAGGTTTCGCCCGTGCGCACGCCATAGGCTTTAGCTTCATACGATTTTGCCAGTATGACTCCGCAGCGCTCGCCCAGGTTGCCGGTTACGGCCACAGGTAAGCCTCGCAGGCTCGGATCGACAAAAGCCGCCGCGCTGGCATAAAAGCAGTTGAAATCTATGTGGAGGATAATCCTCCAAAGAGGGTTCGTTGTTGACACGATACATCACCACGCATTATAAGAACAAACGTTCACGTATTGCGTATTATATGCTACAGGCAGAGGAAAGCAAGCGGTAATTTTTGGATGTGCTGAAAATGGAACAGGGGCAGAATCCCCATACCCAAGAAAGGCAAAGCGCTCTCCGGACTTCTCCTGGGAGAGTAGACAATCGAAAGCACAGCAGCCCGAAAGGACTGCTGTGCTCAGCGTGTCGACAAAGTCGCCACGCTGTCGCCTGCGGTGCTGTGGCGCCTAGGCGAAATAGACAACTTGTGCCAATTGTCAGTTAATCGCCCGGCGATAACCGTCGCCGAGCGATATCTTTACTTTTGAACTCATGCTATCTTCTTTAGAGATGAATTTCGCCTGTGGGCGGGATTTTTAACAGCTTTTTCTATCTTTTCGTTTCCTCCTGCCGAATGAATCGTCAGTCGGTTATATCTTTAGTTTTCTTTACCGGGTTTGTAGACAATCTGAGCACAGCAGCCCCAAAGGACTGCTGTGCTTGTTCTGCGTTTGTATTTGCCAGTGGCGCTGGCCATGTTTTTGTGATCAAGGTGCCTTTGCGGCAGATCCGGGCAGACCCGGCTCCCTCGTCTCGCTTCCGGCGGGGTTCAGAGAATGTGGTTGTAGTCTTCCACGGTTCCGCCGTCCAGACAGCATTCGATGATCCTTTTTCCCTGCCCGGAAAGCGCCTGCCCCATAAATTGCTTGAGCTCACTGCGGAAGAATTCCGTCAGCATCTCCGCACCCGCGTCATAGGCACGGTTGCCGACCTCCAGTTGCAGGTTGGTCTGCAGCAGGCCCTTGGGGATGAAGTTTCCGTCGATTTTCAACGAATCCAGCGCGTATCCCAACAGCGGGCAGCGAGCGGCCACGAGGTGCTCGTGTTTGAACTTGACGCTGCCTCGCCTCGCCAGGTATTCCCGGGTGATCCACTGTGGCATGAAACCCACGCGATAGGCGCCGATGTGCTGGTTGGGAATCAACTTATACCGCGTGGATGGCGTGTTGATGATCTGATCGAGCAGCAGATTGGCCTGATCGATCATCCGCCCGGTGGCAAAGGGCCAGTAGGAACCCACACCCTCGCTGGTCATGCCGGAGGTCTTGGTGATGCTGGGGTTGTCATGCCCCCTGGGCGCCACCAACCTCCATAGCCACGCCAGGGCCGGGGGAAGCACATGCAGCATACCGATAATGCCGTATGAAGGCGCATCCTGTGTGCATGGGGGTGTTCGCACGCCGAAACTTCTCACGTCCACCTCGGCAGGTTTGTCCAGAATGCCGGGAACAAGGTTGCGGGGAAGGATCACCCTTGGATTGGGGCATGCCTTGCCCGGGGCGTCCATCGTGTGCTCCCACAGCAGACAGGTGGAGCCCGGCACACCCTTGAGGTTGAGGAAAATCATTGGCTCCTTTGGGTGGATGCATAACCGCTCATGGTGGGGGTCGGTTCCGTATTTGTCTATGTGATTGACCCGCAGGAACCAGCCCTTTTCGGCGTCGCGCACGACCAACTTCTTTCTGCCGTTCTCGCTCTGGAAGGATGGGTGGCACAGAGCCATGTCATCGGTCAGCGGCTGCAGCTCGCAGGTGTCTTTGATGTCCAGATAGAGCTCTTCTCCTGACAGCAGGTTCTGTGCCAGCAGCGCCCGCCCGTCGGGCTGCATGTGCATCTGCTCAATCATCTCGCTCTTGCCGCTGCCGCTGGCGCCTTCGTGCAGTATGATCATGCTGTTGTCATAGGGTGTGATGACCTTGACCGCCGAGCCATGCAGCGTCACCCAGCCTTCCTTCTCGCCAATGCTTATCAGAGCGCCGTAGATGCCCTTCTTGGCACTGGGGCCCGGATACAGGTTGAAGGAGAAGATCTCATGGCAATCGGCCAGACGGTTATGCACCACGACCTGCTTTTTGTCAAAATGAGTGTGCCGGAACGGCGGAGCCAGATAGACAATCACCTTTGGCTCGTAGCGCTCCGGCAGTCCGGACACCGGTATGAACCCTTGCAGATCCGCCAAGGCTCCTGCGAAGAACATTGCGTTCCGCGGTGCGATCAGCAAGGCTGGGCAGTTCAGCTCTTCGCCGCCGGCCATGAAGGGGAGCAGCACAAGGGCTTGTTCCGCCAGCCAGTCGAAAACGGTCTCGCGCAGCGGAGCAAAGTCGCTGCCATACCGGTCCTTGTAGCGAGGCTTGTCGGTGTAGACATCATCGGCTATGACCATGCAATCCGGGTCCCGCCGGCGCATGTAGATATCGCTGTAGTTCACGACCAGCCCGTTGCTGCAGCTTGTCACTGTGGCTTCGGTGTAAGCGCCGATTCCGGGTACGTCATACGACACCTCGTAGACCCCTTCATCGCTTGCTCCCATGGCCATGCTGAGTATTTCTTCCCGAGACTCGGGAAGAAAGACGTCCGGCGAACGGTGGAGCCGGTCAAAGGCCCGCGAAAGATCACCGGGCAGGCACATCTCTTTACCTGAAAGTTTCATGACAATTGCCTCCTGTAAAATAATAAATAAAAGCCGATACTCGATGACTCCATATGGAGCAATCAAGTACCGGCTTACTGCCCGACTGGTTGGATAACCCTTCTGCTAGTCTGCCTTCCTATTTACACAAGCGCTCTTCCAAATTGTCGCCCAACGTGACAAGAACAATCTTCTCGCCGCTCTTTGTGCTTACGTCAGAATATACGCTAACGATGCTCGTGCCGATCAGTGGGGCAAGCATGGCTTCGATTTCGTTCCTCGCCCCTTCGAACAACATGATCCTGAGCTTTTTGATCAGCTCAACTCCCTGGGGTGTCTCTGCCAGCCTTCTCTCCGAGGGGCTCAGAAATCCCATCATACGCACGACGACCATGTCCTGCAAGACATGGGTCTTTATCTGCCGGGGACCCCTGCCCATGAACTCGATCTCAAACTTGCTGAAGGCTTCGCTGATCTTGGCCTCCATCTGCCCTTTGGTCATTGATTTGTCTCTTGCGCTCATAAAAGATCCCCTGGTACCCATCATAACAAATCAGAATATATATGTCAATGGACTATTAGCAGATATTACACGCGAATATGTTGACGTATTTGGTGTTTGCATGTATCCTGTCTGTGAGATTATTCAAGCGACCATGGGCACAGGGGGTATCGTCGTGGATAAGCTGGTGGCCAGGGACTACCTTACAGACAAAATTATGGAGCTGATACATCAGCAAGATATGCCCTTCAGCATCGCCGTGGCTGACATCGACAACATCACCGCTGTGAATACCGCTCTGGGTGAGTCCATGGGCGATCTGGTTATTGCCAAGGTCCTATCCATTCTGAGGCAGAACCTGTCGGATGACGATCTGATCACCCGATCCGGTGATGAGTTCACCATCCTTCTCATCAAAAAGGGCGCGGAGCGCAGCTTCATGTACATGGAGGAGATACGCAAGTATCTGTCCTCCAACAGCTTTGAACTGGGCGTTGAAGGCAACAAGAACATTCACATCACCGTGAGTTGCGGTATCGCAAGCTTTCCGCGGGATGCCAAGAACGCTGTGGAATTGCTGCGGATGGCGGACAGCTCTATGTTCCGGGCCAAGAAACTGGGAAAGAATCGGATCTGCCTTTCGGAGCCGGACAGCATGGTGCTGAAATCCTGCCATTTTACCAAGACGCAAGTCGAGAGGTTGGCCGTCCTATCCAAGGAGCTGGAGCGCACCGAGGCCTTCTTGATCCGCGAGGCGATCGACGATCTGTTGAAAAAGTACCACCAGTAACAATTGCCCGGCTCAACCGCCCCCCCCCCTTTTTGACATCAGGCTATTTGTGCTTGTCTCTACGGTAAAGTTTGTCTTTATGGGTAAACTTAGTACACCTGAACAGTACGCTCAACTTCAACAAACCCAAGAGATTTCGCCAAGAGTACATCGGTGCGGACGCTGTACTGCGATGCCGGGCTCCCTATGCGCAGTGCCTGGCAAGGTTGACATTTCAAATGGCTTTTTATAAGATGGATGCATATACAAAAGAACCGTCATAGCTTTTTTACTATGAAAGGCTTTTATTTCGTACGATGGGATGAAGTAAAATGAAAGAGCCTTTTATTTTTTTATGTTCTGAAATCACACGGGAAAACGCGCTGACCCTTATCCATTGGTTGGAGGATGATGAGGTAAGGCGTTTCTTAAGCGATTCACATAATGTAACCGACAGCATCGCACAGGTGCTTGATCGGGTCAACCTTCCGGTATTGACCCAACTGTTTAACAGGGACGGCAGGCTATACATCGCTTATGACAAGCAGGATGTGCCTGTCGGTTTTGTGCGTCTGGTCATCAAAAGCACGGAAACGGAAATGGTCATTGTCATCGGTGATCGGAACAACTGGGGCAAGCGCTTGGGCTCCGGTGCGATTCGCGAGAGCTTGAAAATATCCTTTTTTGAACTTCGCACGCCAAAGGTAGTGGCCAAGATCCACAAGGACAACAAACGCTCCATACGGGCGTTTGCGCGGGCGGGGTTTCGCCTGGAGCGCGAAGCGCCGGCGCTGAGCAGCTATACCATCACCATGGGGGAATATCTGAAGTTCCTTCAGGGCAAAGGCGTTGGAGCTGGCGATATCTACATCACCAATGAGGATGAGGTCCGGCTCAAAAAGCTGATAGAGCAAAAGCTCTGTTCCACGGCAAACGCGGATCAGTCTATTGCAGACCTTGACCGTGAGATCAACAGGGCAAAAGTGGTCCGGGCCGATACGCTCGCCCCGGATATCGTAACGATGAATTCAAGGGCCCTTCTCCATGTGAATGGTAAAGAGATGGAGTGTTCGCTGGTATATCCGGGCCAAGCGGAAGGGACACGAGAAGGGCTATCGATTCTGTCCCCGATAGGAACCGCGATATTGGGTTATCGGGAAGGAGACGATATCGAATGGGAGACTCCGTCCGGAGGAGCGGCCATTCGGATCAGTAGAATGCTGTATCAGCCTGAGGCCGCTGGGGATTATCATCTTTAGGCATAGGTGAATACATCTCGATCCTGGATGTGAAGGACGTTATCTTGCCGCTCGTAGAGTGACTTTATCCCCCTAAAGCAGATTGGCACATTTTGTATTGCATCGGCGTTTATGGTAAGAATGGCAATAGGATCACTCATCCGCTATTCATCTCATGGAGGGCGCCGATCCATGATTCCGGACACAGAACAAGTAAAAGCCGATGCCATCGGGAGGCCCCATGAGAGGATCGATGGCATCGACAAAGCATCCGGGCGGGTTCGCTACGCGGCTGACATTGGCCAGGAAGGATGCATGCACGCCACATTGTGCGTCTCTACCGAGGCTCATGCCACGATTCTCTCCATCGATATCACCGCAGCACTGGCGGCGCCAGGCGTGCGCGCTGTGCTAACGGGCCGAGACTGCGATGTATTGACCGGCTCACAAATACAGGATATGCCGGTGCTGGCGCGGAACGTCGTGAGATACTGCGGAGAACCGGTCGCGCTCGTGGTAGCCAATGAACGCTGGCAGGCTCTGGCGGCGGCGGGCAAGGTCAAAGTTCAGTATGCGCCGCTTCCGGTGATCAATGATGTGAACCAGGCGCTGGCCGGCGATTCGGTGCGCATTCATCCCAACCTTGCGGATTACAAGCACACGGCCGGTGGCGTGTTCTCGGAACCGGGCAGCAATGTCGCAAATCACATCAAAATCCGAAAAGGTGATATGAGCGTCGGCTGGCGGCAAAGCGAGGTCGTCGTAGAGGGGCATTTCACGATGCCTCAGGCTGCCCACAGCTATATGGAGACCCGGTGCGCATCGGCGGAGATCAAGGGCGACGGCACAGCCATGATCGTGACAAGTTCACAGGCTCCCCATGATTCGCGGGAACAGATGGCGGAGTACTTTAAACTCGCTGAAGGCTCTGTTGTCATTCAGACCCCAATGGTGGGTGGGGGCTACGGAGGAAAGGTAAACTCTCATCCGGAAATTCTTGCATACCTGGCGTCTAGAGCTGTGGGCGGCCGGAAGGTTTCGCTGGTCTTCACACGAGAGCAAAGCTTCCTGACCTGCGGGTGCAAGATCGGCGCGGATTGCACGCTGAGGCTTGGGGCAAGGCGCGACGGCAAAATCGTAGCGATGGAAGCGTCGTATCGGGTGGATACCGGCGCTTATGCCGACACAGGGCCTAGAATGACTGCCGCCATAGCCCACAGCAGCGGCGAGCCTTACGCCATTGAACACATCTGCTGCGATGCCTATTGCGTATATACAAATCACATCTATGCCACGTCCTTCCGCGGGTTCGGGCATGAGGTGCCGGTGTTTTGTATGGAGCGCATGGTAGACAAACTCGCTGCGGCGCTGGGCATGGACCCCGCGCAGCTGCGAAGGGTGAATTTGGCGCATCCCGGCGACACCACGCCCACGCAAGCCGTACTCACATTGAGCAGCGCCGGCAACCCGCAGGCATGTCTCGATAAAGCGTTGGAGATGATCCGGTGGAGCGAAGGAGCCTGTCTGCCGATCGGAGGAGACAAGGTTCGCGCCAAGGGAATTGTATGTTTCAGCAAAACATCCAGTTCTCCCACCGATGCATCGGCCGGTGCAGTTGTGATGTTTTGCGCCGACGGATGCGTGAACTTGAGCTGCGGCGCAGTGGAATGCGGGCAGGGCGTCTACACCGTCATGCGGCAGCTGCTTGCCCAGCGGCTGCGGATGGACCCGGGCAGAGTTTTTATCAATGATCAGGTCGATTCACGCACCTCGCCGGAGCATTGGAAAACGGTGGCCAGCATGACGACCTATTTGGTGGGCAACGCCGTGCTGCAGGCCACCGATGACGCCATCCGCCAGCTCAAAAGCATCGCGTCCGTCGTGCTTCGCTGCCGGGAGCAGGATCTGGATGTCGGTGAAGAGCGCGTCTACCTGATCCGTGATCCGTCCATCTTCGTCGATGTAAAAACGGTTGTCAGCGGGATCAAGTTCGAAAACGGAAATGCCTACGGCGGACGGATTGTAGGCAGCGGCAGCTATGTCATGGAACATCTGACCGAGCCGGATAAAGAAACGGGCCGTGGCCGGCCGGGGCCATATTGGACCTGCGGCGCGCAGGCTGTGGAAATCGAATACGACCGCAAGGAATGCACCTATCGCATACTGCACGCCGTCACGGCTGTCGACGCGGGGAAGGTTATAAACCCGGAATTGGCCAAAGGGCAAATCACCGGCGCAATGAACATGGGTCTGAGCGTAGCCTCCCGTGAAGGGTTCGTCTATAACGGCAGGGCACAACTTCAGAACAGCAGTCTTCGCACTTACAAGGTCGTGCACTTTGCCGAAAACCCCCGGTATGATGTGCAGTTCATCGAGACGCCCAACCTTGGCGGTCCCTACGGCGCGAGGGGTTTGGGCGAACACGGCATACTGGGCATGGCGCCTGCGCTGGCCAACGCGCTTTCGGCGGCGTCCGGCCGGCAGGCAGACAGCCTCCCCTTAAAATATGAGACTGTGTGGAAGCTCCAGGCGGGGGGATGACAGCATGATACCATTTGCGTTTGATTACATCGCCCCCGATACGCTGGAAGAAGCCGTTGACACCCATGCCAGGATTGTTGGGCAGGGGCGGGCCCCTGTTTATTTCGCCGGCGGAACGGAAGTCATCACGATGGCCCGTGTGAACAGCCTCGCTTTTGATGCGGTGATAGACATCAAGCACATCCCGCAATGCCGAGGCTACGGCATTGCGGGGGAAAATCTCGTTCTGGGAGCGGCGGCATCGCTCAACGACATCGCCTTGTCCCGCGTATTCCCGCTGCTGAGCAAAGCCTGCGCCCGCATCGCCGATCACACCGCACAATGCAAGATCACGCTGGGCGGCAACGTGGCGGGCACGATCATCTATCACGAGGCAGCCCTTGCGCTGCTGTTGGCGGATGCCTCGGTGCTTTTGGCGGGCCTAGCCGGAGTGCGGGAATGCTCGCTGTCGTCTTTGTATCACGGCAAGCTTGCGCTCCAACCAGGGGAGTTGATCGTGCAATTCACCGTGGATCCCGGCGTAGCTGCTCTTCCCTTCGTTCACGCCAAGCATACCGAGGGCGAGAAGATTGGCTATCCGCTCTTTACGCTGGCTGCGGTTCGGTATGCAAACGCAATCAAGGCTGCAATCGGCGGATATTACCCGCATCCGGCGGTCATCACATTGCCATTGAGTTCATTTCCGATGGACACGGAGTATGCCATCGGCCAATTGATGCTGCAGTTGGCGGGTGAACCGATCACCGATACACTTGGTTCGGCGGAATACCGCCGAAGCATGCTGGTGACGGCGCTCCGGGCCATGCTTGTGCAACTGGGAGGCTTCAAGGCATGAGGTGGATAGCGGGAAAGACGGTCATAACGCTGAATATAAACGGATATACATATCACGTTGCCGCATACCCATTCCAGACGCTGCTGGACACCCTGCGGGATGAGCTCGGCTTTCCCGGCTGCCGTCCCGGCTGCGAAAACGGCGATTGCGGCGCTTGCACGGTGCTGATGGACGGCTGGCCGATGAAATCCTGCCTGATGTTGGCGGTGGAAGCGGAGGGGCACGAGATCACGACGATAGAAGGCTTGAGCAACTCCCCGCTGATCCCCCTGTTTGCCAAACATTTTGCGATGCAATGCGGGTATTGCACGCCCGGATTTGTACTGGTATGCCATTCCCTGCTGGCTCACTTTCCAAACCCGGATGACTATACCATAGAATCCTGGCTGCAATCGAACATATGCCGATGCACGAGCTATGAGGAAATCGGCGCGGCCCTGCGCGAAGCGGTACAAACATACCGGGAGGAGAAACCATGAAAAACAGGCAATGGTCCACCGTATTGTTCTGGGGTGGCCTATGGGGCATTTCGGAAGCAACGGTGTCTTATCTGCTCCACCTGTTCGCCCCGGGATTCGGTTGGGTCTTCTATTACCCGCTGGCGTACGCATTCATGTATGGGGTATACCGTCAGAGCGGGAAAGCTGGGAGCATCCTCTGGGCGGCCGCGCTGTCGGCCGCAATCAAGCTCATCAACCTGTTCATGGCGCCGCGTATCGATTATGTGATCAATCCGGCGGTGTCCATCCTTATGGAAGGGCTGGTCATGTTCTGCGCGGTAAAACTTACGACCCGTCAGAGCTACCCAGTTTTCAACATGCTGGCGATACCCGCAGGCACAAGCCTGTGCTGGAGGGGCTTCTATCTGCTGTATCTGCTTGCGGCGCCGGCTTGGATCCGGGAGGCTTCGGTGTTGGCGGATACCAGTGAGCTCTGGAAGTTTCTATTGTTGGAGACAACGGTCAATACCGTCTTGATCAGCGTAGGGTCTCTCGCTGCCCACGTCACCCGGCGGATGCAAAGAGAAAAGAACAAACCAGACTTCCGGCTGTCAGAGCAGGTGTTCGGCGGTATCTCTGTTGTGGTCGTGTGCTTAGCCTGTTTATTGCAATGGGCACTTTAGAACGATTCACTAATCTTATGATAGAATCACAGATGAACAATGTGGCAGGGATAATACTAGCCGCAGGACAGTCTAGCCGTATGGGAAGCAACAAGATGCTGCTCCCTATCGGTGGGTTGCCGGTGATAGAGCATTGCATAAAGGGACTTCAATCGGTCTGCAACCGGGTTATTGTAGTAGTGGGTACCCGGCTTGAGTTGTTTGAGAGCCTCCGGTATGCTTATCCTGAAGTTTATTTCGTTGTAAATCACAATCCGGACCATGGAATGTTCAGTTCAGTCGTGGCGGGTTTGCGGTTTGTTCAGGAGTCCAGAGCGTTCATCTTGCCGGGGGATTGCCCTCTGGTGCCGGTACGGGTTTTGCGGACAATGCTGACATGCCGGGGCTGCACAATCCCCGTATATCACGGGTTACCCGGTCACCCCGTACTTGTGGACAGAATTGCAATGGAAGGAATGCTGCATTTAAACACTGGATCCCTACGCCAGTATCTGTTCGAAAACGGATACGAGCGGCTGGATGTTGATGATGACCGGATTCTTATGGACATCGACGATACATCTGCCTATCGGGAGGCTTGTGACCGATATGATCACGATTGTAACGGGGGAGGTTGACAGCGGTAAGACCACCGCATTGCTCGCGATCTATCAAATGCTGCGCGGCAGTGCGGAAGGGTTCGCGATCCTTAAGGAGTATAGAGACGGCCAATTCATCGGTCAGAAGGTCATGGACCTGCTTTCAGGGAATACGGCCCCTTTCTCCTATCTGGAAGATCATTTTCCTTCGAGCCTAGAGAAGCACACTCATTATGGGCGGTTTATACTGCTTGATGAAGGGCTGTCTGCAGCTGATGAGAGCATCCGAAAAGCACGGCTGCACCGTGCTCAGAATATCTTTGCGGATGAATTTGGCCCATTGGAATTGCGGGGGAAGGGGCTATGGCCAACCTATCGTAGATTGCTAAACAATCTGGATCTTCAGAAGACCAATCTCTATATGGCTGTACGGAACACCTGTGTTGCATCCTGTATTCATCAACTGGGTTTGCCCTGCCGCGAGGTTGTAATTATATAACGCAAGACACGCCATCTTCCACTCTGTCAGCTTGTGGGGGAGATTCTTTGCATGTTATCTATTTACGATATATTTCTTCTCCAACCTGTTGACAGCATTTATTCTTTTGTGGTAATATTGCGAAAATTTAACTTGTGTTAAGGGAGTACTCAATTATGACTCTTTGCCGACTGCAAATGCGGCCTGAAGTTATTCGAAAGCGCTTGTAGCGGCGAAGAGCCGGTGCAAGCGCATGTGGCGCATCTGCACCGGCGGGGATTTTGTAGAGCAAAGACCGTGGTGCAACCCACGGTCTTTTTGTTTTAGTTTTAGGAGGTGGAGTCATGAGCCAAAATGCCATCACAGTGGATAACCTGACCAAGAGATACCGCACCCGCGTCAAGGGCGAGGGCCTTTGGCCCGGTGTCCAAGCGCTGTTCCGCCCGCAATACAAAGAGGTGGAAGCCGTGCGAGGTATCGGTTTCTCCGTGGAATGCGGGGAAATGCTGGCCTTTATCGGCCCCAACGGCGCTGGCAAGTCTACAACGATCAAGATGATGACCGGCATTCTGCATCCCACGGCGGGGCACCTTCGGGTGCTGGGCTATGACCCCGTCGGCCAGCGGCGCTCGCTGTGCCCTCGCATCGGCACGGTGTTCGGCCAGCGCTCCCAGCTGTGGATGCATCTGCCCCCGGTGGACAGTTTCGCCATGCTCGGCGCCATTTATGGGATCCCTGATGATGTACGCCGGCGCCGGGTGGACGAACTGGCCCAGCGGTTCGACCTGGGCAGCTTTTTGAACATCCCTGTGCGCAAGCTGTCGCTGGGCCAGCGGGTGCGTTGCGAGATCGCCGCGTCGCTGCTCTACGAACCGGATATCCTTTTCTTGGACGAACCCACCATCGGCCTGGACGTGGTGGTCAAACAGGCCATCCGGGAGCTGATTCTGCAGTGGAACGCTGAACGGGGCGTCACGGTTTTCCTGACCAGCCATGACCCAGGCGATGTGGAGCGTATCTGCCGGCGGGCAATGGTCATCGACCACGGCAGCATTGTGTTGGATCAGAGCGTGGACAGCCTTAAGGCCAGCTACCTCAACCGCAAGGTCGTGGAGGTGAAGTTCACCGAGCCCCACTGCCTGGCCCCCATGACCGGTGTCGTCGCGGAGGGCCAGGGTGCCCAATGGCGTCTGACGGTGGATACGCTGATACGGCCCATCGGTGAGGTGATTCAGGCGGTCACCGCCAGCGGCGGCGTGGCCGATATTACGGTTAACGATCCGCCCATGGAGGAGATCATCACTGCCATCTTTACGGCGAAGGGGGTTTCTGCATGAGCGCTCTGCGCAAGTATGCCGCCATCACCCGCATCAACATGCAGAACGCCTTCACATATCGCGGTAATGTGGCAGGCTCTCTGATCCTCTACACGCTGTTCATCTATGTGTTCTACAGCCTGTGGAGAGCCATCTTCTGCAGCGGTGAGGTGCTAAGCTATACCCACGCTCAGGTGGTGTGGTATCTGATCGTCACTGAGCTTATCCTGCTGGGCGCGCGCTTTAACATCGTGGGCCAGGTCAACGAGGATGTGAAGACCGGCGCTCTGGCCTACACGCTGGGACGGCCGCTGCACTACATCGCCTACCAGGCAGCCTCCACGCTGGGCGGCGTGGTGGTAAACCTGATGTTCTTCGGCGGCCTGGCGCTGGTGCTGGGCTTGGTATTCGCCGGGCCCATACCTGGCTTTGCCTGGTGGGCGCTGCCGCTGATGGGCTTGAGCATGGCGCTGGGCGTGGCGCTGCAGTTCTGCTTCCACATGGCCATAGGCCTTACAGCCTTTCATCTGGAGGACAACGCCGGCGTCTACCTGATCTTTCAGAAGTTCGTTTTCATGCTGGGGGCGCTGCTGCCGGTGGAGATATTGCCCCAGTGGCTGCAGGGCGCGGCGCGGCTGCTGCCTTTCAGCTATGTGGCCTGGGCGCCGGCCCGGCTCACGGTGGCATTCTCCTGGCAGCTGTTTGTCCAGGTGGTGCCGCTGCAGGCGCTATGGGTTGCGTTCGCTCTGGGCCTGGCCCTGCTGCTGTACCGCTCCGGCATCCGCAGCCTGCAGGCAAATGGAGGTTGATAACCATGAAAAAGCATCTGCGCATACTGCTTCGCTATTTCCGGGTGAACCTGGCCGCAGCCATGGAATACCGGGCCAGCTTTGTCTCTCAGGCCTTCGGCATGCTGCTCTCCAACGCTACCTTCGTGCTGTTCTGGTGGGTGCTCTTCCAGCAGGTCAGCGGCAACATCGGCGGCTATGGTTTCCGGGACGTCATGTTTATCTGGGCCCTGGCCAGTTCGGCCTTTGGCCTGGGCGACGTGCTCTTCGGCAACACCCGTCAACTCACCCGGCTCATCATCACCGGTGAGCTGGACACGTTCCTGCTGCAGCCCTGCAATCTGCTGGTCAATGTGTGCTGCGCCCGCACATCGCTGTCGGCTTATGGAGACTTGGCCTACGGCTTTGTGCTGCTGGCGCTGACCCAGGGCGGCGACGGCCAGGCGTGGCTGTACTTCCTTTTGGGTGTGCCCATCGGCGCGCTGCTGATGACGGCGCTGGCGATCACCATGCACTCGCTGACCTTCTATCTGGGAGATGCGTCGCTGATCGGCGGGCTGTCCACGGAGTTCGTACTGAATTTCAGCCTCTATCCCGAGGGAATCTATCCTGCGGCCATACGGTCGCTCATGTATTCCTTGATCCCTGCGGCATTTATCGTGCATGTGCCGCTGCGTTTGGCCCGCAGCTTCGACCCGGCCTGGCTGGTACTGTGGCTCGTGGCGGCGGCGGTCTACTGCACGTTGGCGGCGTGGTTCTTCCATCGCAGCCTGCACCGCTATGAGTCCGGCAACATCATCGTGACAAGGGTGTGACATGCTGCTGCAAAATGTAGCGGCGCAGGAAGGATTTGCTCTGTATCATCACAGAGCAATGCGCGGGTGGGGGAGAAGGAGGGCCGTTCATCGTCTTGCGGCGGCTACCGGGGGTTGTTATACTATCATCTTGTTATATCCATCTGCAGAAGGAGCCCACAGATGAAGAAAAATAAGATCGATTTCCGCTTTGATGAGGATATTTGCACCCATTTCGCCGACGAACCGTCCCAATACATGGGCGCCGTTACGCCGCCGATCTTTGCAACCAGCATCCATGCCTTTGATACGATGGAGGACATGAACCGCGCGCCCAACGACGGCGACGGTCGCTACATCTACGGGCGCGTGTGCAACCCGACGGTTGAAATCTTTGAAAAGAAAGTTGCCGCGTTGGAGCGTGCGGAAATGGCGGTTGCCTTCGGTTCAGGCGCGGCGGCGCTGGCATCTGTTCTGACAGCCTTCGTCTCAGCGGGCGATCATATAGTCATGATGGAGAGCGCCTATGGTTCCGCTCAGGAATGCGTCAGGCAGTTGGCGCGGTTCAACGTCGGCTGCTCCCTTGTCACCGGCTGGGACATGGACGAGCTCATCGGCGCGCTGCAGGCGCACACCAAACTGATCTATCTGGAAAGCCCGTCTTCCATGACATTCACGCTGCAGGACTTGAGGGCCGTCGCGCAGGTTGCCAGATCCAGGGGCATACTGACCGCCATCGACAACACCTGGGCGACCCCGCTTCACCAAAAGCCAATAACGATGGGCATCGACATAACGATGCACACCGTATCCAAGTACATCGGCGGCCACTCGGACCTGATCGCCGGCATTGTGTGCGGTTCACAGGTGTTGATGCGTAAGATTCGGGACTTCCGCTCCACCTACGGCGGTATCTTGAGCCCGTTCGATGCGTTCCTCGCCATACGCGGCTTGCGCACGCTGCCGGTGCGCCTTGCCGCCCACGAAAAAGCAGCGCTCAAGGTCGCTAAGTTCCTGGAAAAGCACCCCGCGGTGGAACGGGTGATATACCCTGCGCTGGAAAGCCACCCGCAGCACGTGCTGTACCGCAGGCAGATGAGCGGTGCCTGCGGGCTGATTACGTTCGTTCCCAAGGGCGCCACGCTGAAGGATGCCGCGAAGATTGTGGACAACCTGAGATACTTCCATATTACATGCAGCTGGGGTGGGTATGAGTCCCTGGCTATCGCGTTTACGATCGATCCGCAGGGCAGCGCCGGCAAATTTTACGGACTCCAATCCTCCGGCGCTGTGCGCATCCATGTAGGCACGGAAAACACCGAGCTGTTGATGGAGGATCTTGCTGAAGCGCTCAAAATAGAGCTTGCTGAATAATCAGCAAGCTCGCATCGAAAGGCGCCCTCAATACCTATTCAATCCCTATAAAATCGCTTTGAGGCGCATAATAGACATTTTTTAAGGGCGACAGTGGGTAGCCATGTCGCTCTCATCCTTCTTTTGGATTGGTCTAGTACGCCTTTATATCGTTTTATTCTCTTCATATTTGCTTATGTGGTGCATAGCTATTTATGGGGTGTGGGCCATGAAAAATGAGGAGAATTGTGTGCTGTGCAAGAGCGTCTTTAAAAACGGTGGAACGGTATCCAAAGAAGAGTTCACCCGTATTTGGATACACCTTATCAATCAACTGTCGAAATTAAAGCAAAACAATTAGCGTATACGCATACCTGGGCTTGAGTTAGCAATGCAGAAAAGGGAACATGTGTATATGAAGGCTGCCATCTACTGCCGCTTGTCAGAGGAAGATCGCAATAAAAAGAGTGATTCAGATGACAGCGAAAGCATACAGAATCAAAAATCGATTCTGCTACAATATGCTTTTAGCCAGGGATGGGAAATCTATAGCATCTATAGCGATGATGATTATACCGGGGCTGATCGGTACAGACCGGAATTCGTTCGCTTATTGCAGGATGCGGAGAAAAAGAAGTTCGATATCGTATTGTGCAAGACCCAATCCAGATTTACCCGTGAAATTGAGTTGGTTGAGAAATACATTCATGGCTTGTTTCTCGAATGGAACATTCGCTTTATCGGTCTGTTTGATCATGCGGACACAGCCGTTAAAGGGAACAAGAAAAGTCGCCAGATTAATGGATTGGTCAATGAATGGTACCTGGAAGATCTCTCGGAAAACATAAAGGGTGTGTTCACGAACAAACGCAAGCAAGGAAAACATATTGGGTCATTTGCCCTATACGGATACAGGAAGGATCCGGATCAAAAGGGGCACTTAATAATTGATGATGAAGCAGCTGAGGTTGTCCGTGAAGTCTTTGCGCTCTTTGCGCAAGGATATGGGAAAACGGCAATTGCTCGTTTGCTTAATGATAGGGGCATCCCCAATCCTACAGAGTACAAAAGGCAAAAGGGCTTACGCTACAAGCAACCCAAATCAAAGCAAAGCACATTGTGGAGGTATTCTGCCATAGCAGATATGCTCTCAAATGAGATATACATTGGGAACATGGTGCAAGGCAAGTATGGCTCTGTCTCATACAAAACCAAAAAAAACAAACCACGCCCCAGAAAGGATTGGTATTCTGTTGAAGGGACCCATGAACCCATAGTTGGTCAGGAGCTATGGGGCCTTGTACAGGGTTTGCTTCGTGAAAGAGCGAAGCCTTTCTGTATGGGGCAGGTTGGGTTGTTTGCCAGAAAAGTTCGTTGCAGTTTCTGCGGCTATACGATGCGATCCACAAAGCATGCCAGTGGAAGGCACTACTTAACTTGCTCGAATCGTCATTGCTCTAAGGATGCTTGTCCGGGTGCTTTCATTTCAGTCGAAAAACTCAAGAAAATGGTCTTGAGTGAACTAAATCGTCTGGCTGCTGAGTTTCTTGACATAAACGTGCTCGAACAAGGTTTGTCTTTTGCTGATAATCTCCTGCTTAAAAAAAAACAGTTCGATGCCGATATTACTTCATACGAAAAGAAGCTGAATGTCTGCAAGAAGGGTATTCAGGTTCTATACATAGATCGTATCAATGGTATCATATCAGATAGCGAATTCGGCGACATGTCCCAGAATTTCAGGCTTGAACGCGAACGACTGGAACACACGATTGAAGAACGCAAGCTGCAGTTGAAGATGACAGATCGACAGATGGCCACCCAAGAGAGCCGTAGGCAGCTTGCCGAACGGTATGCACAACTTGATGACCTTGACCGATTGACTGTCATTAGCCTGATCGACCATATTTCTGTTGGCAAACGAATTCCTGGTTCTTATGATGTGCCCATTGAGATCCATTGGAACTTTTAAAAATGTTGCCCTTGTCACATTGCACCATCCGCTGCCAGGTCTTCATAAATATCGGTGATTGGGTCGCCTTTGCTCTGCAGAACAGCGGCCGTAAACGGCATGCCGCTGGCGCCTTGCGGGTATACGCCGTTGCCGTGGTCCACAAAGTATTCGCCACCGGCAGCCTTGATCTGCTCGCACGTGGCGCCCTCCAGCAGCTGGCGCACCATAGCGCCGACCATTTCGAAGTGCCCGAGTTCCTCGGTGCCAATATCGTTCAGCGTGGCCCGGGCGATGTCGATGGGCATGGCGTAACGCTGGGACAGATAGCGCAGCGATGCGGCCATTTCGCCGTCGGGGCCGCCATACTGCGTGATGATCAGTTTTGCCATGCGCGGGTCAGGGCGCATGATACGGACCGGATACTGTAACGACTTCTGATAAGCCCACATTCACATTCACCCCCTGGGAACCGAGGTTGGGTTGGCGCCCCTCTGCCAAG
>JAEZSC010000072.1 GCA_023422005.1 Bacillota bacterium
AATCCATGACGCCCAGCTTGCCCTCGCGCAGCGCAGCGGCCATGGCCTTGGGCACCTCGGCCTCGGCCTCCACAACGCGGGCGCGCATCTGCTGCTCCAAGGCCACCATTTCCTGCTCTTCGGCCACAGCCATGGCGCGGCGCTGCTCGGCCCTGGCCTGGGCCACACGGCGGTCAGCCTCGGCCTGGTCCATCTGCAGCTGTGCGCCGATGTTGCGGCCCACGTCTACGTCGGCAATGTCGATGGAAAGAATCTCAAAGGCGGTGCCCGAATCCAAGCCCTTGTTGAGCACGGTGCGGGAGATCAGGTCGGGGTTCTCCAGCACATCCTTGTGGCTGCTGGAGGAACCAACCGTCGTGACGATACCTTCACCGACGCGGGCGATGACGGTCTCCTCACCAGCGCCGCCGACAAGGCGGTCGATGTTGGCGCGCACGGTGACGCGGGCCTTGGCCCGAAGCTCGATGCCGTCCTTGGCGATGGCCGCCACGATAGGCGTCTCAATGACCTTGGGGTTGACGCTCATCTGCACGGCGGTGAGCACGTCGCGGCCGGCCAGGTCGATGGCGCAGGCCTTCTCGAACACCAGCGTGATGCCGGCGCGCTCGGCGGCGATCAGGGCATTGACAACGCGGTCCACGTTGCCACCGGCCAGATAGTGGGCTTCCAGCGACGAAATGGAGATGTCAATACCGGCCTTCTGCGCCTTGATCATGGGCGAGATGATGCGGGCCGGGGAAACCCGGCGCAGCCGCATGCCCACCAGCGAGAAGATGCCCACCCGCAGGCCCGCGGCCAACGCGGTGATCCACAGGCCCACCGGCACGAAGCTGAAGAAGATGGAGAAGAAAACGATGGCGGCGACGATGATGATGAGCGCGACGACAATTCCTGGCATGGTAGCTCCTCCTTTTATACGCTTGGGGCAGCGCCGATTACGGCGCTGGGGGTTACGGTTTACGCTTTGATCTGCCGCACGACGATGCGGCGGCCCTGCACTGCGATGATCTCGATGGGCGTATCCTTTTGCAGATACTCCGATTCGGTCACAACGTCCAGGCGCACGCCGTCGAATTCACCGGTGCCCGCCGGCCGCAGCAGCGAGGCGGCCACGCCCTGCTTACCGACCAGATATTGCATGTCCTCCACCGAGAGATAGCCCTGGGCGTTCTTCTGCTCTTCCTTGAGCACCAGCGGCGAGCGGTACAGCCGGCCCTTGGACGCCGAACGCAGTGCCAGCACAAAGGCCACCGACAGGATCAAGATCACCAGGGCGATCATCAGCACCGCCTCGGTCAGCGTGTTGGCGGTCAGCGCCACGGCGATGATGATCAGCACGATACCAACCAATCCCGGCACATGAAAGCCCGGCGTGAAGATCTCAAAGATCAGCAACCCCAGGCCCACTACCAGCAAGACCCAAACCAACCAACTGGTACCCAAAAAAAGTGCGGCGGCGTCCTGCCAAAACTCCATGCATACCCCTCCCTTCGATGTGACCAGCATAGCACGGGGCGCGCGAAGTGTCAGTGTTGTTTGCCACAAAGTGCATATCCCGCGCCGCGATGTCGGTAAAAGAGTTTCAAAGCGCAGGCTCGGCGCCAGCAGGCTCCTTGGCCAGCGGCAGCCGGCCCTCAAAGCGCGTCCAGCCGTCCTGCTGGCTCAGCAGGATCGCGCCGCCATGTTCGCCCATGGTCTCGCGTACGATGTGCAGGCCCATACCCTGCCCTCTATCGCCCTTGGTCGTGAAACCCGGTTCGAAGATCCTTTCCACCAGCGCCTCATTGATGGCCGGGCCATTGTTCTCCACAGAAAAATGGAACTCCCGCAAGGACTCCCACAGGCTCACGCGGATGCGCGCGCCGGTGCAGCCGGTCACAGCGTCCAAGGCGTTGTCCAGCAGGTTGCCCAGCACACTGCACAGCTGCCAGGGTTCCATGACGGGGTTATTGACCCGGGAACGGATGTCGAACTCCATGGCTGCGCCGCGGTTCTCAGCGCTGACGGCCTTGGCGGCCAGCATGGCGTTCAGCGCCGGCTCATCGGTGCGCAGCAGTTGGCTTACGCTGCGGATGTCGGTGTACACGCGCTCAATGTAGTCCGCGGCCTCACCGTGCTCGCCCAGTTCCATCAGCGCATGCACGACCTGCAGATGGTTCATGAAATCGTGTCTCTGGCTGCGCAGGCGCCGGTTGAGCTCGGTGGCGCTCTCCAGCGCATCCTCCATGTCGTCGATCTGACGCTCGGCAGCCAGTATACCCCATGTGCGCCGCATCAGGATGAAGTTGCCAATGACGACACTCAGCAGCAGCACCACGAGCATGGGCAGCAACAGCATACGCAGGCTCGTGAAATACAGCGCTACGGTAACCATAGCCACAATGTTTTGCACCCAGCCAGCCAGGAGAAAACTGCGGATGGTACGCCGGACGCTCTGTTGATAGGCGCTGGGCTGCTCGACGGATGCCATAAGCTCCCCCCGGTGCGTCTAGTGGTCAGGCAAGGGTGAAAGGATGACGGTGTGACGCTCCCGCAGACTGTCGCAGTCCACGGAAATGGCGCTGCCGCCTTCGGCTTGCGCGCCTACCAGAGCGGCAAAACCATCCACTGAAGCAATGGGTGTCTGGCGGCCGTCGGGGTTGAAATGCATCGGTATGATGAGCTTGGGGTTTAGGTGGCCGCACACCCGCGCTGCCTGCTGGGCGTCGATGGTATAAAATCCGCCCACCGGCACAAGCAGCACATCCACCGCGCCGATGGCGGAGATCGCCGCGGTGTCCAGCTCATGGCCAAGGTCGCCCAGGTGGCACACCCGCAGACCGCCGATCTCTATCACGAAGATCAGGTTGCGTCCGCGCTTGGCGCCTTGCTCGCCGTCATGGAAGCTCTCGACGGCCACGGCCTTCACCGCACCGGCGCTGTGCGCTCCGGCGGTGCGCCACACGGCCGGCGAGCCCTGCACCCATCCCAAATAATTGTGATCGAAGTGATCGTGGCTGATGGTCACGACATCGGGTTCCACGCTGCGCTGTGGATAGCCCACTTTGGGGTCATAGGGATCGCACAGCACAGTCGTGCCGGCGTCGTCCACAATCTGGAAGCATGCTTGCCCCAGCCAGGTCAGAGAGATGCCCATAGGTGCCCTCCTTATGCTTGAGCCTTGGCGTCCTTGGCGTGATAGACGACAGATATGCTGTTGGCGCCGGCGTATTGGCCGCCGATGTCCAGCTCATATTCCAGCGCGATGTCGCCGTTGTCTTCTCCCAGGTGGATCTGCATGGACGTGGGAAAAATGCCCATCTCCATGCTGCCCATGGGCGTGTTGTAGATGTTGTAGCTTTTGCGGCCTTCCTTGAACACCATGTGGGTTGTGTTTCGGCCGCTGCGCATCAGCGACACGATTTCATGACCAACGCACAGCGTCGTCGTGGTGCCGCCCATACCGTTGTGCTCATTTTCTTCGTATTCGAAGGTCATCATGCCGTCGCGCTCATAATAGCGGCCCTCTGTGACCATCTCCATGCGGTTGGTGTCGCCGTCGGGTGTCACTTGCTCACCGACGATGCTCATGATGACTTGCTTTTCTTCCATGCTGTTTGACTTCCTTCTTGTATGCAATCGCATATGACAGTATACCATATAAGCGCATTGCCGGGCAAACAAGCGGTGTTTTTCCGTCATGCCAATTGCTGTGGTAAAAGGAAAAAAGAAAAAGCAGCGAAAGCCCGAAAGGCAAACGGTCTGCTGCTATTGCCTTAGCTCATAGAAATCGATCTGCGTCTTAATCTGAAAGCCCGCCTTACGATACAGCGAAAGCGCGGCGGTGTTGCCGCTGTCCACATCCAGCGTAGCGGCGTCATGCCCCCGTCCGGCGATCTCCCGCAGCACGAGATGCAGCAGCGCTTCGCCCAAGCCCCGGCCCCGCAGGTCGGGGCGGATGCCCAGCGTGCAGATGCCGGGAGGCGTCTCATCCCAGATGACGCGGCACATCCCCGCCCGCTGCCCCTCCAGCCAAGCCGAATACACCGTCATGGCTGTCGTGGCCATGGCCTTGCCCAGCATGGAGCGGTAGAAATCCGGGTCGTCCTGGTTGATGTCCGCCGCCAGAACAGAGAGCTCTTCCAGCTCCCCGGGCGCGGCCTCGGCGATGAGCAGCGGCGCGTCCACCGCCGGCAAATCGCTCAGCGGCCGGATCATCGCGTATTCGCTGTACTCATATTTAGCTGCCATTGCCGCCATGGCGTCGCGGCCGTCGGCGCCGGCTGCGTCGCACTGCAGCAGCAGGCGGCGCACGCCCCGGCTGCGCAGTTGCTCCGCCGCCTGGGCCAGCAGCGCCCGGAAATACCCGCGCCGGCGATAGGACGGCGCGGTAAAGGCGATGATCTCGGCTTCCGTGCTGTCTGGGGCAAACACCATCAGGAAGGCAACCAAATTTTCATCCTCCATCCCAAGATAGAAGGCGGGCAGATTGGGGTCGAAGTTCATGCTGGCGTCCAGCGCCAGCACGGCGTTCGTGCCGTCGTGGGCGGCACACAGAGCGTGCAGCCGCTGGATGTCCTCGGTCTGTTCGGTGGAGAGGGTGTTTGTCATGGTGATGAGCATCGTTTCTTCCTTCCATCATCAAGTCATATATGTACAATATTCTATCATATCCATGATCCCACCACAGAGTACAGTTTTCCTTATAGAAGAACGCGCCGCCGAGGGACCCTCGGCGGCGCGCATTTGGTTTACTTGTATTACAGGATTTGCTCTTCGGCGAGCTTCTTGTAGGTGTCCAAGCGCTTCTTGGCCTCTTGCTCGGCCTTGGCGAACAGCGTCTCGGCCACGGTCGGGAACTCCTGCAGCAGCGACTTGTAGCGGGTCTCGCCGCGGATGAAGTCCTGATAGCTGGCCGTGGGCTCCTTGCTGTCCAGCTGGAAGGGGTTCTTGCCCTCGTCGCTGAGCGTGGGGTTGAAGCGGTACAGCGGCCAGTAGCCGGACTCCACCGCGCGCTTCTCCTCGGCCTGGCTCTTGCCCATGTTGATGCCGTGGTTGATGCACGGGGCGTAGGCGATGACGATGGACGGGCCCGGATAAGCCTCGGCCTCGGCCAAAGCCTTGACCAGCTGGGCCTGGTTGGCGCCCATGCTGACCGAGGCCACGTATACGTAGCCATAGCTCATGGCCATCAGACCCAAGTCCTTCTTGCGGGTGCGCTTGCCGCTGGCCGCGAACTTCACGACCGAGCCGGTGGGCGTGGCCTTGGAGCTCTGACCGCCGGTGTTGGAATACAGCTCGGTGTCCAGCACGAGGATGTTGATGTCCTCGCCCATGGCCAGCACGTGGTCCAGGCCACCGTAGCCAATGTCATAGGCCCAGCCGTCGCCGCCGAACACCCACACGGACTTCTTGACGAACATATCGTCCATGCCGGCGATCTCCTTGTAAAGGGCATCGTACTCACATCCGCAACTGCCGCACTCGGCGATGGCAACCTTGAGCGCCGCGCGCAGTGCTTCGGACGCGCTCTTGGATGCCTCGGCGTCATCCTTGGCTTGCAGCCACTGGGCGCAGGCCTGCTTGAGGCCCCACTCCTCGGGCATCTCCAGGCCACCCAGCTTCTCCACCAGGTCGGCCAGGCGGTTGCGGCGCTGCTGGAAGCTCACGGCCATACCGAAGCCGAACTCGGCGTTGTCCTCAAACAGCGAGTTGGCCCAAGCGGGACCCTGGCCACGGTCGTTGACCGTGTAGGGCACGGTGGGGGCGGTGCCGCCGTAGATGGACGAGCAGCCCGTGGCATTGGCCACGACCATGCGGTCGCCGAACAGCTGGGTGATGAGCTTGATATAGGGCGTCTCGCCGCAGCCGGCGCAAGCGCCGGAGAATTCGAACAGCGGCTTGAGGAACTGGCTGTTCTTGACGTTGTTGGGCTTGATGGCCAGGTTGCGCTCGGGCAGGCTCACGGCGAAGTCCCAGTTGGGCTTCTCGACCATCTCCTCCTCCAGCGGCTTCATGACCAGGGCCTTGTTCTTGGCAGGGCACACGTCGGCGCAATTGCCGCAGCCCACGCAGTCCAGCGGGGAAACCTGGATCTTGTACTGATACTCGGCCAGTTCCTTGCCGACGGCTTTCTTGGTAACGAAGGAGGACGGAGCGTTCTTGAGCTCTTCCTCGGTCACCAGGAAGGGGCGGATCGTGGCGTGGGGGCACACGAAGGAGCACTGGTTGCACTGGATGCAGTTCTCGGGAATCCAGTGGGGCACGTTGATGGCGATGCCACGCTTCTCATACTTGGTGGTGCCCACGGGGAAACGGCCGGCCGGGTCAAAGGCCGACACCGGCAGCTCATCGCCCTTGAGGGCCATGATGGGCTGGATGACCTCGTTGGTATAGGCGTCACCCACGACCAGCTGCATGGCTGCGCCGTCCTGGGCGGTGGCCCAGCTTTCGGGGATGGCCACTTCCACCAGGCCAGAAATGGCGTTGTCGATGGCGGCGTTGTTCATCGCAACAATCTTCTCGCCCTTCTTGCCGTAGGACTTCTGCACCGCTTCCTTCATGTAGCGCTCGGCATCTCCATAGGGGATAACGCCGGACAGCTTGAAGAACGCGGCCATCATGATGCTGTTGATGCGGCCGCCTAGACCCAATTCCGAGGCGATCTTCACGGCATCCACGTTGTAGAACTTGGCCTGCTTCTTGGCCAGCATGCGCTTCATGGCGGCAGGCAGGTGCTCCTCCATCTCGGCTGCGCTCCACGCGGAGTTCAGCAGGAAGGTGCCGCCCTTCTTGAGGCTGTCCAGCATGTCATAACGGGTCACGTAGCTGGGGTTGTGGCAGGCCACCAGGTCGGCGTGGTCAATCAGATACGGCGCCTTGATGGGCTGCTTGCCAAAGCGCAGATGGCTCACGGTGACGCCGCCGGACTTCTTGGAGTCATACCAGAAGTAGCCCTGAGCGTACAGGCTGGTGTGGTCGCCGATGATCTTGATGCTGTTCTTGTTGGCGCCCACGGTGCCGTCGGAGCCGTAACCGTAGAACTTGCAGGAGATCGTGCCCTGGGGCGCGATGTCGAAGCTGTCCTTGACTTCCAGGCTGGTGTGGCTCACGTCGTCCACGATGCCCACGGTGAAGTGGTTCTTGGGCGTGGCGGCCAGCAGGTTGTCGTAGATGGCCTTGACCATGGCCGGCGTGAATTCCTTGCTGCCCAGGCCATAGCGGCCGCCGATGACGGTTTCGATGGTGCGGCCGCCCTCGCGCAGCGCGGCGATGACGTCCTCATACAGAGGCTCGCCGATGGATCCGTATTCCTTGGTGCGATCCAGCACGGCCAGCTTCTTGACCGAAGCGGGGATGGCATCGATGAAGTGTTTCACGCTGAAGGGGCGATACAGGTGCACCTTGAGCACGCCGATCTTGTAGCCCTGAGCGATCAGATACTTGGCAGTCTCCTCGGTGGTCTCGGCGCCGGAGCCCATGATCACGACCACGGCCTCGGCATCGGGCGCGCCGGCATAGTCAAACAGCTTGTAGGTGCGGCCGGTCAGCTCGCCCACCTGGGCCATGGCTTCTTCTACGATGGCGGGTACGGCGGCGTACAGGTTGTTGGCGGACTCGCTGTTCTGGAAGAAGATGTCCGGATTCTGGGCGGTACCCTGCAGGTGCGGATGCTCCGGGTTCATGCTGCGGGCGCGGAACTCGGCCACCTTGTCGGCGGGCAACAGCTTGCGCATGTCCTCATAATCGATGGCCTCGATCTTTTGCACCTCGGAAGACGTGCGGAAGCCGTCGAAGAAGTGCAGGAACGGCACAGAGGCCTTAAGCGTGGCGATGTGGGCAACTAGTGCCAGGTCCATAACCTCCTGCACGGAATTGCTGGCCAGCATCGCGAAGCCGGTCTGGCGGGTAGCCATCACGTCGCTGTGGTCGCCGAAGATGCACAGCGCGTGGCTGGCCAGCGCGCGGGCGCTGACGTGGAACACGGTGGGCAGGCGCTCACCGGCGATTTTATACATATTGGGAATCATCAACAGCAGGCCCTGGGACGCGGTAAACGTCGTGGTGAGCGCGCCAGTGGCAAGCGAACCGTGGACAGCGCCGGCAGCGCCGCCCTCGGACTGCATTTCCACCACCTTGAGCTCCTGGCCGA
>JAEZSC010000182.1 GCA_023422005.1 Bacillota bacterium
CGCCCTGGCCACGCTGGAATACACCTTCGCCGCCATCAAGTCCTTCGAGGAGGGCGGCACGGTGGTGCGGCCCGAGCCGCTGCCCAACCTGCACGGCGACATCTACAAAACGATCTGAGGGAACCTGAGTGAAGCCCAATGTCCTGTTGATCATCGCCGACCAGCACCGTCGCGACGCACTGGGCTGCGCGGGCCGGTTCGGCATCCGGACCCCCAACATCGACCGGCTGGCGCGGGAGGGCGTGTTCTTTGAGCATGCCTTCACGCCCTGCCCGGTGTGCGCGCCGGCCCGCCAGGCGCTGCTCAGCGGCCGCGCCCCGGAAAGCTACGGCGCCCTGTGGAACAACGACTTCATCCCCACACCCACCGTGAGGCCTGACAGCGGCTTTCACACGGCGGCACTGGCCAATGCAGGCTACCGCTGCGCGCTGGTGGGCAAGTGGAATTCCTCCACCGAGCATACCCCGGCGGACTTCGGCTTCGGCGAACACATCGGCTACGGCGGGTGGAACGCGCTCATTGCCGGGAGATACCCGGAGCTTCGGTATGGCAACGGTTGGTTCGGGGAGCCCAGCCCCACCGCGCTGGCCGACAGCAAGACCCATTGGGCGGCGGCGCAGGCCTGCGCTCTGATGGAGCGGTACACCGCCCAGGATGAGCCGTGGTTCGTGCGGGTGGATTTCACCGACCCCCATCTGCCCTGTCATCCGTCGGAGCCCTTCGCCAGCCTTTATGACCCTGACGCGCTGGAGCCCTGGGACAGCTTCGGAGATCCCCTGGAGGGCAAGCCCTACATCCAGCGGCAGCAACTGCGCAACTGGGGGCTGGAGGGCAGGGGATGGCAGCAGTGGAAGCACACGCTGGCGATGTATTATGGCATGGTGAGCCAGGTGGACGACGCCGTGGGCGTGATGCTGGACCGACTGGACAGCCTCGGGATTGCTCAGGACACGCTGGTGATCTACACGACCGACCACGGTGACCTCTGCGGCGGACACGGCATGCTGGACAAGCATTATGTGCTGTACGATGATGTAACCTGGACGCCGCTGGTGATTCGTTATCCCAGGGAGTCACGGGCAGGCCATCGCGCCGGAGAATTCGTGAGCAACTGCCTGGACCTGGGCGCGACCATAGGGGAGCTGTGTGGCATCCCTGTTTCGCCGGGCCATGGCCGGTCGCTGGCGCCTCTGCTTCGAGGGGTGGCGCAGCCAGACAGGGGCTTTGCGGTGTCCGCCTCCAGCGGGCAGCAGTTCGGGCTGTACTCCCAGCGGTCCATTCGCACGCGGGAGTGGCTGTATGTCTGGAACATGACCGACATCGACGAGCTCTACTGCGTGGCCGATGACCCCGGGCAGCAGCGCAACCGCATTGCCGACCCGGAGTTGGCTGAAACCCTGGCTCATCTGCGCAAGACCCTGTACGCGGAGCTGCTCCGCCGGGAGGACCCCTTTGCCAAAACCGGCTGGCTGGATTGCCAGATGATCGAGGGAAAGAAGATTTAGTCCATCATACAGAGAAGTGTAAGAGGAGAAGAGCCATGAAAAAGCTGCTGACCATCCTTTTGATCGCATTGCTCGTGTGCCTGCCGGTGGGCTGCACACAGCAGGCCGCCAAGGATCAGAACATCACACTGAAGTTCGTGCGCATCGGCAACGACGCCCCGGAGGCTGAATACTGGAAGGGCCTGATTTCCCGTTTTGAGGAGAAGAACCCCGGCATCAAGATCGAGTATGATGACGCCGCCATCGGCGAGCCCATGGAGACCAAGCTCAACTCGATGTTCACCGCCGGCATGGGCCCGGATATCATCTGCCACGGCATCATGTCCGTCGCCGCCCGCGCCGAAGCCAAGAACTATCAGCCCATCACCAAGTACTTCGATACTTGGGAAGGCAAGGACGACATCATGCCCAGCGTGCTTGCCAACGGCACCTACAAAAAAGAAGTCTATGGCCTGGCCTATTCCACCACGCCCTACCTCTTCGCCTACCGCAAGGACCTGTTCCAGGACGCCGGGTTGGACCCTGAGCAGCCCCCGAAGACCTGGGATGAGCTCAAGGAATATGCGCTGAAGCTGACCGTGAAGGATTCCGGCAACATCGTGCAATCCGGCTTTTCCTTCCCCAAATCCGCGGGCAACTTTGTAGAGTTCGACTGCTTTGTGTTCGGCAACGGCGGCCGCTACTACGACGCCGAGGGCAACCCCACGCTGGACACGCCGGAAAAGGCGGAAGCCTTCGACTTCCTGTCCTCCTTCGTGGGCGATGTCAGCATCCCCTTCAGCAACACCGAGGTCAACCCCTTTGTGAGCGGCAAGGCGGCCATGACGCTCATTAACAACGTAGCGCTGACCGGTATGCTCAAGAATGCCGAGTTCAAGGATAAGGTCGGCATCGCGCTACCCCCGGCCAATACCGGCAAGGAGCAGGCCACCTTCTCCGGCTGCAACATGCTCTTCATCGGCGGCAACTGCAAATATCCCGACGCGGCTTTCAAGTTCATCTCCTTCGCGCTGACCAATGAGGAAGTGCTCAAACGCGCTACCGACCTGAATATCCCGGTAACCCGCAAGTCCCAGGTGGAGGCCTTCACCGCCCTCAACCCGATGAACGCCGTGCGGGCGGATTGTGTAGCCAACGGCATCGGCATGCCCCGCACCACCTGGGCGGCCTCCTTTCAGAAGATCCGCAACGACATGGTGCAGCAGGTGCTATACAGCAAGGCTTCTGCCCAGGACGCCCTGAAGGCAGCGCAGCAGAAGCTGCTGGATGAACTGAAATAAGTTAATATGCCCCTCAAAGGTGTAACGTGCTGAAACAACAAAAAAGGAAACCCCTCATAACCAAGGATGCAATATCAGCATATCTGCTGATATTGCCTTTTTTCCTGTTCTTCGCGGCCTTCGTACTCTACCCGCTGATCCAGAACTTCTTCAACAGCTTCACCAATTACAGCCTGGGCTCCAAGGAGTACACCGGCATCAGCAATTACATGAAGCTGCTGCGGGACCAGAGCTTCCTGCGCTCGGTGCAGAACACGCTGGTGTATGCCGTGTGCTCCATCCTGCCGCTGATGGTGCTGGGTTTTGTGGCATCACTGTGCGTGAACCGCCAAAGCCGGTTGATGTTCGCCGCGCGGGCGCTGCTGATGGTCCCCTATGTGTCTTCGATGGTGGCGGTTTCGATGATCTGGCTTTACATGTTTGAACCTGGCGCGGGGCTTTTCAACAAGGCGCTATGGGCGCTGGGGCTGCAGGGCAGCGATTGGCTGTTCGATGAGCGTCTGGCTCTGCCTTGCCTGATCGTTGTGAATATCTGGAAGAACATGGGCTATGTGATGATCCTCTATCTGGCCGCGCTGCAGGGCGTGCCGCAAAGCCTGTACGATGCCGCCCGCGTGGACGGCGCGGGCTTCCTGCGCAGCACTTGGCACATCACGCTGCCCAGCATCCGGCCGGTCAGCTTTTTCCTGCTGGCCACGCTTTCCATTGAGTGCTTCAAAACCTTCGAGCAGGTGCGCATCATGACCAACGGCGGCCCGGTGGACGCCACCACGACCATCACGCACCAGATCTACATGCGGGCCTTCTCGGAATTCAAGATGGGCTATGCGTCGGCGATGTCTGTGGTGCTGTTCCTCATCATCTTTGTGATTACGATTCTGAACCTGAAGTTCGGCGGCCAGATGCCGGAAAGCCGTGGCAAACGATGATGGACACGCGGGCAGGCAGAATCATCGGCCGGTGCATCCTGGCGCTGTTCATTGCGGCGGCAGGGTTTCCTCTTGTCATCATGGGGTCGGTATCGCTGCAGAGCATGGCTCAGATTTATTCGCCGGAGCTCGCGTTGGTGCCGCGCCCGGTGCTGCTCTCCAACTATACCGATGCGCTCACCAACGGCGACTGGGGCAGGTATCTGTTCAACAGCGCCTTTACGGCGGGCATGGCCACCGTGCTCAGCCTGTTCATCAACGCCATGACCGGCTACGCCTTTGCAAGGATCGAGTTCCCGCTGCGCAGGCCGCTGTTCGTGCTCATCCTGGCCGGTATGATGATACCGCCGCAGGTTACGCTGGTGCCGCTGTTTCTCCTGATGAAGAACTTCCCGCTGATGGGGGGCAATGACATTCTGGGCTCTGGCGGCACGGGCCTTGTAAACACCTATGCCGGGTTGATCCTGCCCTATATCGCCGGCTCCTTCGGCGTGTTTATGTGCAGGCAGTTCTATGTGATGTTCCCGCGGGAGCTGGATGAGGCGGCGCGCATGGATGGCTGCGGCAGGTTCCGTACCTTTGTTAGCGTGTATCTTCCGCTCTCCGGCCCCATCCTGGGGGCGCTGGCCGTGCTCAAGTTCACCGGTGCGTGGAACGAATATACGTGGCCGCTGGTGATGACCGACAGCGGGCAGGACGCCATCACGACCGTGCAGCTGGCTCTCACGCGCTTCCGCAACGAAGGCGAGATCTATTGGAACCAGCTGATGGCGGCCACGCTTGTGTCCAGCAGCGTCATCCTGGTGGTGTTCTTCGCGCTGCAGAAATATTTCGTCGCTGGTATCTTGAGCGGTAGCGTGAAAGAATAGCCGAGAATCCGATCTGTAAGGGCGGTGGGGAGACGCAATCTCACGCGTCCGGTTTGCGCTGCATATGGTGCCAAAGGGGCTTTTGCCCCTGAGGAAGGTGTACGACATGACGTATGGCAATCGCTCCGCGGCGCAATATACTCCGCATTGTGACATTTCTAAAACGGTCAGCATTCCTATGGAGCTTTATCAGTCGTTACGCGGTGCGTATTTCATCGGCTACGCCGACGAAATGTACTTTGTGCCTGGGCGGGGGGCTTGGGCACGATTGTACAACCCGCCGGATTCCGGGGTGGACCTGTTCGTGAACGTCTGGACCGTTTCGGACGTCGACGAGACTGCGTTCCGCGCCCAGTTTTGGTTTAATGCCATTGCTCCGGGACAAATCATATATGAAAGCCCGACCACGCCGACCGACACGGCGATTGTACCGCCGCCGGTGCCGCGGGTGCGGCTGCAGTACGCCAACGATGTTGACGGTTTGCCCCAGGGAGGCATCAAGGCGTTTGTGCGGCGGGGCCAGCCGGAGACCACCCTGGTGGAGACGGAGAACGGCAAGCTGATCTTCCCGCCCGGCGGTTCGTTTTTGGTCTTCCTGTCCGCGCCGGAGAATCCGCAGGCCGCTGCCTCCGGCAGGGTTGCCTTTGGCTGGTGGGAAGAACTGCGGGGCTGGAGCTGTCTGAACTGACAAGGACTTGCTCTCACTCGATACGAACCGCCCCGGCAGGTCCTCGCGAAGCTCTGGCGAATAGATAGGGACATATCTATGCGGGGCGGAGGGCCCGAAGAAGGGAACCGCCGGCGCCGGGCAGCCCGACGGCGCCAGCGAAAAATGGTACCCGATCTACGACAAGGTGCGGCGCGCGGGCAAGGGGCTATGGGTTTCGATCTGCGACGGCGGCTTTGAGGACTGGCTGTGCGGCGCGGACAGGCTGGTGCAGCGCCTGGGCTCCACAGGGCTGTATCTGATCTTCCCGGATATGGAGATGGAGCAGGCCATGCGCCTGCTGGACCATGCGGACAGGCACTGGAACCGCCCGTAAGCGATGGGCTGCACGCCCGTAGTACACGCTTTTATGAGGTGATCTTATGAAGGACATTCTCAGAATCCGGGACCTGGCCAAGGAAACGCTGGAGTACGCGACGAGCGAGGAAATGCACAGGCGGCGCGCGGCGTGGAGCCGCCACAACAGCTTGCGCTTCACCCGCCCGCTCATCTATATCCGGGCCATACCTTTCCACGAATTTTTGAACCCTTCGGAGCTCCGGTGTGAAGACCCTTACTACCGGCGCCTTGAGACCGACTTCCTGCTGAACCGCTACCGGATGAAGATCGCCGACGACTACATCATCGAGCCCTATCTGACCGTGGGGGCGGCGCTGGACAGCTCTCCCGAGGGCGTATTCGGCCTTCCGGCAACGCTGGGCGAGAAGGTTGCCGGCGGTGCTGCAGCCTTTAAGCCCTCCCTTATTCAGGAAGAGGACATTGAAAAACTCCGCGTGGCTGATTACCGTGTGGACGAGAGCGCGACAAAGCAGCGCTTTGACCGGCTGTATGACGCTGTCGGTGGCATATTGGGCGTGGAGGTGGACCGCCAGGGCCTGCTGTGCGGCATGTGGGCCAACGACATCGCTCAGTTTCTGGCAAAACTGCGCGGGCTGGAACAGATCATGTGGGACATCTATGATAGGCCGCAGTGGTTCCACCGGTTGCTGTCCTTCATGCAGAGCAAGATCCTCATGCACATCGACCAGACCGAGGCGGCCAGCGGTTTTCGGCTGATCAACCACCAGAACCAGGCGATGCCCTACGCCGATGAACTGCCGCCTCCCCAGGCGGGGAAGCCCCCCGTCCGTGCGCGGGATCTCTGGGGATTCATGGCCGCTCAGGAGTTCGCGACCATCGGCCCCGATGCCTTTAAGGAGTTCATGTTCGATTATCAGAAGCCGATCATGGAGCGCTATGGTCTGGTGGCTTACGGGTGTTGCGAAGACCTTACAAGAAAAATCGGCGTTTTGAAGAGCCTGAAAAACCTGCGGCGCATCGCCGTTTCGCCCTTTGCCGATGTCCGGAAGTGCGCGCAGCAGATCGGCGGGGACTATATCGTGTCCTGGCGGCCAAACCCTTCGACCGCCGTTTCTTTTGGCGTGGACGAGGACTTTGTGCGCAGCAATCTGCGCGAGACCTTCGGCATACTGGACGCCAATGGCTGCAAGTTCGACATCACGCTCAAGGATGTGGAGACCGTCTCGGGCGATGGGGACGCGATCATACGATGGACGCGGATTGTACGGGAGGAGATTGACCGAAGGTATTGATAAGGCTGATGTTGGGCTCTGCCGCGAGGCGGTAGGCGCATAGGCGCTCTGCCAATAGGCTTTCGCGGCAGCTAGGACTCAATAGAACAGCCGGCGGCGGATTCGCTCTTTGAGGTTTTTGCGGTGCTCCAGCACCAGTGCCGCCACGCTCAACACCACGCACGGTATCAGCACATAGTAAGACCAGGCCAGTTCGATCCGCCCATAGAGATAGAGGCGTATGATCAGATCCGCGCATACCGCGAACACGCCCACTGCGATCAGCACGATGCCAACCTTGACCAACATCGAAAGCCGGGCCTTGGTGAACACCAGCGCCAGCGCCAGCATGCACACGCTGGCCGCCGCCGTCAGCGGCAGGCCCAGGCCCATGAACCACTGGCCGCCGTTCATGCGTTCGATGAACAGCAGATACAGGAGCATGGCCGCGCAGTCCGCCGAGAGGAAGGTCACGGTGTGATATTTTTTGAAAAAGAACGGCAGGAACACGCAGATATACATGACCGCCACCGCGCCGATCAGGTAGGAGGACCACGTGATTCCGTTGTCCGACAGGATGTTCAGCAGCACCGTGATGACACAGGGGATCGTGAGCAGCAGCCCGGCCAGCGTCGCGAAATAGCGCCGGTCGATCCTCTTTATGATCGTGTCCATGTGGTGCGGATACGGGCGCTCCTCCGGCTCCACCCACTGTGCTTTGGGGTTCACGACCTCCACATGGCACAATGGGCAGCGCTTCTCGCTATCCGCCAGCTCCACGCCGCAGTTCACGCAGTATGACATGAGCAAACCCCCTCTATATCCCTTGCGGCAGTTGCCGCAAGGCATTTACCATCTGTCGTTGCTTTCCACCTTCACGGGGATGCCCAGCTTCACGAGAAACCGGAAGAACGTGCGCTCCAGCATGCTCTCCTGAATGGTCCGCGTGAAGTTGAGCGTCAGTACGCCGTTGTATGTCAGCGCGCCGCACACAACTCTATTGCGGGACAGCGGGCCCAGAATGAAGTCCATCCGCGAAACAAAGCGCGCCATTTCCTCGGGCAGCCGCACCAGGCCGAGGTTGGATATGCTGGTTGTGGATTTGCGGTCTCCCACACGCTGAAACGTGAATTTCAACGCGATATTTTTGATGAAAAGCGGCGTAAGCCGCAGCGCCTTGTGGGCTTCGGCGCGGGCGTTGGTCGTGATCTTGGCATTGAGCAGCTTCTCGGTGACCTCGGAGCGCATGTAGTGGTGCACCGCGGAGAGCACCTCGTCGAAGCTGTACACGCCGTAACGCGGGTCGATCCCGGGGTTTACGTAGCTGGCAAAGTTGCGCATCGTGTTCGTGGGGTAAAAGCTGCGCAGGTTGATGGGGACGCACACCTTAACCGGCTTGAACAGCTTTTCGTAGCGGACGGCCCGCCGCTGGAGCTTATCGATGGCCATGATCAGCGCGGCGGTCAGGTATTCTGTCAGCGACACCTGCTTTTCCTTGGCCCGCCGCAGCACCTCGTTCACCGGAATCATACCGGTGACGATGTGAACGAAGCCGTCGGGCTCGTCGGTGCCTTTCAGATAATACGAGTCCGGCTCCCAGCGGGAGCGCGGCATGCTCCGGGCGTATTTCAGATAGGCATCCTCGGTCTCTTCGGGCGACGGGGGCTGCGAGCAATCCAGTATTTCGTTGTCCCGCGGGATTTGCGCTCCGTACTTCAAGCGCAGATATTCGGCCACCAGCGTTTTTAGAAAGCACAGGCCGCCGCTGCCGTCGGTCAGCACATGGAAAATCTCCACGGCGATGCGCCGCTCGTGATACCGCACGCGGAACATGAAACCGTTGTTCTCTTTGAAGTCCATGTGTGCGCACGGGTACGGGCCGTCCGCAGCGATGGGCGGCTCGCCCTCGTTGTGCTCCAGATAGTACCAGAACGCGCCGCGCCGCAGCCTCTGCGCAAAGCCGGGAAAGCGGGCCAGCGTGGAGCGCTGGGCGCCCTCCAGCACCACGGGGTCTATCTTCTCGCTCAGCGTGGCCGACAGGCGGAACAGCGCTTTCCAGTTGCGCCGCTGGGCAGCCGGGTATATCTTTGCCGCGTTGTCCAGCTTCATCCAGCTCTTGTGAGTCCCGGCTTTAGTCGTCATTCCCGAACTCCAGAAGGCAAGCGATTTTCTCCAGCGCCGCGTGCGCCTCGGGTATGTTGAACAGTGCGTACACGTGCCACAGACCATCCTCCACGCACAGCTCACAGCGGCAGCCGCTTTCCTGCAGGCGCTGAGCCAGCATCTGGGCATCGCTGAGCAGCAGCTCGTCGCCGCCGGCCAGCAGCAGCGAAGGGGGCAGACCGGTCAGGTCGCCGAAAATCGGGGAGACCAGTGGGTCCCGTTCGTGCCCGTCGGCGTAGGCCGCAGCGTAGCATCGCAGCGAATCTTCAGACAGAGACGGGTCCTTTTTCTCGTTGGTTTGGTAGGACAGGCCGCTGAAGGTCAAGTCCGTCCACGGAGAAATGCCCACCAGCGCGGCGGGCAGCGGCAAACCCAGCTGCTTGATCCTCAGACACAGGCTGAAAACCAGCCCGCCGCCCGCGGACTCCCCGATAAAGGTAATGTGCCCAGCCTTCCAGCCATGGTCCAGCAAATACCGGTAGGCTGCCAGGGCGTCTTCCAACGCCGCGGGGAAGGGATGCTCCGGCGCCAGGCGATAAGCCGCGCTTAGCACACGCTGGCCCGTTTTGTCCGCGAGTATCCCCGCAAAGCCCCGCGCGTATTTTAAATTCCCTGCCACGAACGCGCCGCCGTGCAGATAGAGGATCGCCCGGCGGCTGTCCTTCTCGTCCTGCGGCAGGGCAAAACATGCCTCAAAGTTGTCCATGGGCACATGTTCATACGTCACGCGATCCGCCACGGATTTGGCCTCCAACTCTCCCAGCGCGTCCTGAAAGGCGCGGGCCTTGGGGATGTCCATCCAGGTGAGAATCGGCTTTAGCAGGCGGATCTGCTCACGTGCCAGCACGCTCAAAATGCTTGGCATTGGGCCTCCTTGTTTTTCAATATCGTCAGCATACCGCAATGGAAAGCAAATATCAACGGTGGCAATAGGCGGCCTTTTTGGCACCTGTAAACCAGTTGTAAAAAGTGGTAATAATTAGTTGACTTCCGCGAACCGTTCTTGTAAACTCAAGATGTGTTCTTGCCAATGCAAGAATAGTCTGCTGAAGGATGGTGCCAAGGATGGACAAGCGCATTCTGGACTGTGAGTGGGTGATCCTGCGCGCCTTGTGGGCTCGGTCGCCGTTGAGCATGGGCGAGATCATCGCTGCGGTGAAGGCCGCTAATCCCGATATTCCGTGGAAGTACAAGACCTATCACTCCTACCTGCGGGTGATGCTGGAAAAAGAACTCATCGGCAGCGAGGCGCTCTCCGCCAAGGAGAAGCGCTATTTCGCGCTGGTCTCTGAGGACCAGGCGCTCAAGCAGGAAAGCGAGACGCTGCTGCAGCGGGTTACCGGCCGAAGCCTGACGCGCATGATGGCCATGATGGCCCAGCGCGGCGACCTCTCCGATGACGACCGGCGGGAACTGGCCGAGCTGTTTCTGCGCATGAGCGCTCAGGGCGGTGAAAATGATGGCTGAAGCTTTGATCAAGACGCTGCTGGTCAATTCCCTGGTCTTCGCGGCGCTGTTCGGCGTCGTGATGGCCCTGCGCGCCGCGCTGCGCACGCGTCTGAGCGCCACACTGTCTCTTGCGCTATGGGCGGTGTTGGCGCTCAAACTGGCGCTGCCCTTCGGCTTTGAAAGCGTGCTGAGCCCCTTCGGCTGGTTTGCCAGTGCTCCCCCCACCCAGCAGCCAGTGGTAACGACCACCGCCACGGCGCAGGGGTTCCCGACGAAACCGCTGGGTGAGCCGCAGCCGGAGAGCATCAGCCTGCCCCTGCCCATCACCGCCACCCATGCGCCGGCACAGCCCATCGTGTCCAGCCAAACTGTGGCCGCCGTGCAGCCCTCCACCGCCTCTGCACCCTTGCGCTGGACCGACTGGGCGCTGCTCATTTGGGCCAGCGGCGCGGCGGGCGTGGCTATGTGGCTGTTGCTGGGGCAGCTGGCCTTGAACCGCCGCCTGCGGGCGGCGGCGGAGCCCACGGCCACGGCCCTGGCCGCGCTGCACAGCTGCAAGGCCGAGTTGGGCATCCGCACCCAAGTGGCGCTTAGAGTGCTTCCCGGCGGCACGCCAGCCGTTGCCGGTGTGCTTCGCCCCACGGTGCTGCTGGCTGACGGGCTGGACGATGCCGATGCCTTGCGGCCGGTGCTGCTGCATGAGCTCAACCACTTTCGCAACGGCGACCTGCTGGCCATCTTGCTTATGAACTTCCTGACTGTTATATACTGGTTCCACCCGCTGGTGTGGGCGCTGTTCGCGCTGGTGCGGCGGGACATGGAAACCCGCTGCGACCAGCAGGTGCTCTCACGATTGAGCCGTGAGGGCGGTCTGGGCTATGTGTCCACGCTGCTGCGGTTCTCTGGCTACGGGGCCGGGGAGCGCTTACGCGCGGCTCTGGGCATGGGCAGCGGCCGCGCGCTCATGGAGCGGCGCATCCGCGACATGTTCCGCAGCCGCCGGGCCGATGCAGCCACTCGCGCCGTGACGCTGGTGGCCGCCGTGGTGCTGCTGGCCGCCAGCCTGCTGACCGCCTGCCAGCCCACACCGGAGAAGCCAGCGGTCATCAACAAGAACCAAGGCAAGCTGGAATCGGCAATCCGGGCGACAGCCGCGCCCACGGCGACGCCCGCTGCGCCCGGCACAGATTCTCAGCCCACAGTGTCCGCCCAGCCAGCGCCGGTAGCAACACCCAAGCCGCATATTAAGGAGCAATTCCAGGGCACCGACGAAAAAGTCACCATCACCGTGGATGCCGATGTGATTATTCCTGACTTGCCCATTCCGATCGTCAAAATCCAACCCCGGGCAATCACGATGGACATGGTGCGCCAGGCGGCTCAGGTGCTCTGCGAGGGCAATACTTTATATGAGCCCAAGGTCGGCATGACCAAGGCCGAACTGCAGACCGAGATACTCAAAACGCAGGCGCATATCAGCGATTGGAAGAAGCTCGTAGCTTATTATAGCGGCGATGAGGCAGCTGCCAAGGATGTTAAGAAGGAATTTTCCAAACGCATCCAAGACTATCAGAAGCAGTTGGCCTCCGCGCCGGAGACCATCGAGCGTAAGGAAACCGACTGGACTTTCCGCCCCATCGCCTATTACACCGACATGGCTGTCTATGGGAATATCGAGGGCAGCGAACAGGAAGTCCGCGAGATGGACGACTACTACTATAAATCGGAAATGATACAGGTGGAGGCTGAGGTAAGCGGATTTCATGCGCGTATGAAGGTGGCCAACAGCAGCACCGACAGCGCGGTGTCGCACGGGCTGTATTTCACGCTGGGCAGCGCGCGAGGCAATACCGGCGCGCCGGAATGGAACGAAGCGGACGACCGGCCTATGACGCTGACCAAGGAGCAGACCGCCGCCATGGTTTCGCAAACGCTGGAGGCCATGGGCCTGAAAGGTTATGCGCTGCATAGCATCAATGCCTCAGGCAAGGCTCAGTTATACTCCGCGCCGGACAGCATCACCGACCCGGCAAAGCGCGCCATCTACGAAGCCGCCGGCGAAGGCCGGCCCACGGCAGCGGCGAACAGCCCGGGTCAGGGGCAGGCTTACGCCTATCATCTTGTCTTTGTGCCGACATATGGGGATATCCCCACAGGCGATGCCAGCTACATTGCACGGAACGGCCGGGACAAGGAAGCCGTGGGGCCTTATTACGGCTACGAAACTCTCCGGGTGGATGTCAAAAACGACCGGATTGTATACCTGCGCTGGAACAACCCATCGGAACCGATGCAGACCGAGAATGACAACGTGCAGCTTTTGCCCACCGATGAGGTGATGGCGGCCTTCCGTGCCCAGATGCGCCAGAAGATCACCCTGGATTGGCTCAGTCATGACGCGCCGGAGAACGAGGGGCATAAAGAGCTGATGCAAACCATCGTGTCCGGCGAGCTTACAATATCTAAGGTGGAATTGGCGCTATGGCGCATGCGCGTCAAGGACCAGCCCAACACATACCGCATCGTGCCCATCTGGCGCTTTTATGGCACCGAACAACTCCATTACAAGGATGGGCGAACAAGCGGGGATTTGCTATCCCTCAAGACTTTAGGCTATGCCTGGATCAACGGGCTGGACGGCAGCGTATTTGATCCGTACAAGGGCTACTGACTGCGGGCCGCGGCAGGAGATGCAGTGCGCCGCGGTCGGCCCGTTCTTTCAGTACACGCACGCCCTGGCTTCGTCGCAGAAGGCCTTCAGGTTCTCCGGATCCCCGAAGAAGAAGTGGTCGCTGGGCGCGCAGATGTAGCCGGCGTGGTCGCGGGTGGCCTCGAAGCACTGCCGCACCAGCCGCCGGGCGCTCTGCGGCGTGCCGCGTTCAAAGCCCGCGTTCTGGTCAAAGCCGCCGATGAAGAACAGCTTGTCGCCGATGCGGCGGCTGGCCTCGGTCAGGTCGCAATCGCCGCCCATGGATTTGGGCGTCATCGTCTCCAGGCCGTCGGCGCCGGATTGCGCGACCATGTCCATCTGCTTCATCAGCCCGCCGCACAGGTGATAGACGATCTTGAGGCCCACGGCGTGGAAGGCGTCGCTCTGGCGGCGGTCATAGGGCAGGCAGAACTCGCGGAACAGCGCCGGGGATATGACCGTGTTGCTGCCCGCGCCGCCGCCGGTCTCCACCATGTCCGCGGGGATGCCGTGCCACAGCTCGGTGGTCTTGAGCGTCATGTCCAGTATGGTCTTCAGCGCCTCGTGCACGCGGTCGGGCTCGTCCATGGCGGCGAAGATCGCGGGCTCGGTGCCCATCAGGATGCACAGCGATTGCCACGGGCTGCCCTGGCCGGCGGAGAAGGGGTGGCTGCGGATGATGCCCTTGTCCCCCAGGCGGTCACGCACGGCGTGCATGTGGGTGAAATCCGCCGCCACGGGGATGGGCCGCCATTTGGCCCAGATGTCGAAGTCTTCCCAACTCTTGATCAGCGGTTCCTCGTCCCAGCCGGTGATGGCGTTGGAGGCCTGCCGCAGCGTCAGCACGCCGTCGGGCGTCTCAATCGTCGTGCGGCGGCGGCGGTTGCCGTCGGCGTCTACGCCCAGATCTTCCACCGCTGTGCGCCAGTGGTTCAGGTCTTGTTCGCCGAACCGGTATTCCGGGCTTACGTAGATGGCATGGTCGAAGCCGAAGCGCTCGTTGGCCTCCATCCAATCCTCGGTGTGCAGGTATTTGTTCAGATAAAAGGACATCCAGCCGTGCACCTGGCAGGGCAGCCGGTCCGGCCGGCCGTTGTTCAGCGCTGTGAGCAGCCGCTCTCTTGATGTCATCATATCATTGCTCCTTTGCAACGGTTATCGCTCGCCTGCATACGGCGAGCAGGCGGTCAATGCCCGCCTGCTCTATACTACCATGTTGCTGTGCCGGTTTTCATACAAAATGTAAAATCAGACGTATTCTTTTAACCCTTGACCGCCCCGACGACGATGCCCGTGATAAAATACCTTTGCAGGAAGGGGTATACGAGCAGGATGGGCAGCGTTGCGATGATCGTGATAGCCATCTTGATGGAATCCGGCGTGATGGAGATCGTCTTGCGCAGCAGGGATTTGGCGCGCTTGGTCATCGCGGCCGCCTCGGCTTGGCGGAGCACCTTCATCAGCACGAACTGCAGCGTTTCCAGTTCTTCTTTGTTGGTGAAGAACAGCGTATCCTGCCAGCTGTTCCATTGGCTGACCGCTACAAACAGACCCAATGTGGCCAGAATCGGGATGGACAGGGGCAGTATGATCTTGGTGTAAATCGCGAACTCGCCGGCCCCGTCCAGAAAGGCGCTCTCCTCCATCTCCCTGGGTAGCTGCAGGATGTAGGTGCGGAACAGGATCATGTAGTAGACGCTGAACGCGCCTGGCAGGATGTAGACGAAAAACGAGTTGTACAGCCCGATCTGCTTGTACAGCATGAACGTGGGAATCAACCCGCCGGATATGAACATGGACACGATGAAGAAGCGATAGAAGGCTTTATAGAAGATCAGCGACTTCTTTGTCATGACATAGGCGGCTGCGGACGTGAGCGCCAGCGAAAGCACCGTGCCGATCACCGTGCGCTCGACGCTTACCAGGAAGGAATTATAGATGTTCCGATACCGAAAGACGGTTTCATAGCTGTCCAGCGAGAATTTGCGCGGCCATATGGTGATGCCGCCGGCCGCCGCGTCCCTGGCGTCGTTGAGCGAAATCGCCAGGATGTGCAGGAATGGGTATAGCGTCGCCACTATGACGACGAGCATGAATATCGTATTGATGCCATCAAACAAGATGTCATTTTTGCTGCGCTTCATCGCGGATCCCCCAACTAAAACAGACTGTAATCGCTGACCCGGCGGGCGAAGGCGTTGGCCGAGAGGATCAGCACCAGGCCCACGGCCATGCGGCACAGGCCGACCGCTGTGGCCATGGAATATTGCCCTTGCGCCAGGCCCAGGCGGTATACATAGGTGTCCAGCACCTCGCTGTAATTGGACACCATGGCGTTGCCGAGCAGATAGGATGGATCAAAACCGGCGTTGAGCAAATCGGGTATGGCCATGATGAGCAGCACAACGATCGTGGGGCGGATGCCGGGCATCGTGATGTGCCAAATGCGCCGCAACCTCCCCGCACCATCCACCATGGCGGCTTCATAGAGCAAGGGGTCGATGCCGGCGATGGCCGCGATGTAGATGATCGCGCTCCATCCCATCTCCTTCCAGATATTGAGCCCCGCCACCAGCCACCAGAAGGCCTTGGGCTCCGCGAAGAGCAGCACGCTCTTCTTGAGTACACCCAGTTTCATGAGCGCCGACAGCACGACGCCGGATGGAGACAGCAGCGTGAGGGCAATGTTGGCCACGACCACATAGGAGATGAAGTGCGGCAGGTAGGAGATCGTCTGCACCGTGCGCTTGAAGATCGTCGAGCGCACCTCGTTGAGCATCACGGCAAAGGCGATGGGGAACACGGTGCCAAAGGCGATGTTTAGCGCGCTGATGGCCAGGCTGTTGCGCACCAGCAGCCAGAAATTGCTGTCGGCAAAGAAGCGTTGGAAGTGCTTGAACGCCACGAAAGGGCTGCCCTTGAGACCCAGGCCGGGGTTGTAATCGTAAAACGCCATCAGGATGCCCCAGGTGGGCATATAGACAAAAACGATGACGCAGATGATCGCCGGCAGCAGCATGAGCAGCAGCGCGCGCTGCTTGATGGCTTTCTGCCCCAGGCTCATCTGCGCGGGTTGCGGCCGGCTTTCCCGCATTGTCGTCATGGAACACGCTCCTTTTGCACGCGCCGCGGGGGAGGGTGGCTCCCCCGCGGTGTGTCATTCTGGTTGATTGCTTATTTGGTGCCCCACAGCTGCATACGCTGGGTATACAGCTCGTTGCACTTGGCGAGATAGGCCGTCAGGCCTTCCTTGTCAAACTCGGCCATCATCTGGGCCCACTCGGCTTCGAACTGGTCGGTGCCGGCGGCCATGATGGCCCTGGGCAGCATCTTCTCCCACACGCGCTGGATGGCCAGTTTTGCAGCATATTCGTCGCTGGTCGGGTCCAGCTGCAGGTTGGCGTATTCCGAGGTGTCCACGTGCATCTCGCGGTGCCTGTTCCAGTAGTTCAGGCCGGTCCAACCCATGGCGTTGTTGATGCGTGTGGTGTTTTCATCCCACCACATCCCCACATCGCCGTCGCCCACGATGTCGTATTTGCCGCCGGGGTAGTTGCCCATGTAGTAGGTGAAGTCATACATGCACTCCACGCCCCAGTTCCACCACCAGTTCTCGTCCTTGGCCCATTGTTCGCCGGTCCACGCCGAGAAGATGACCGTGGGCTTGCCGGGGATGACCTCGTTGTCGCGCTGTACGATGAAGTTATAGTCCTTGGTGGCCGCTATCGTGTTCTCGCCGGTGAACTCCCAGTTCACGGTCCCCAGCGCGTTGAGACGGCCCTCCTCGGTGTTGGTGTACTCGTAGAACTTCAGGAACCGCGCGGGGTCGGAGCATTTGGACGTGATCGTGAGCCCCGTATTGTACAGGTTAAGCGCGCCTCTGGAATAGGTCACCTTGCTCACCGATTCGTTGGCCTTGGGATAGTAGGTGACCATCTGCTCCTTGGAGCCGTTGCCCGCTTCATAGGCGATGACCTCGGAGTTGATTTCCCAGCCGGGTCCGATGTAGCTCCAGACCTTGCCGGCCACAGCCTTTTGCTTCAGAGTTTCTGCGGACAGCACCGGGGATTCGATGTCGAGATATCCGGCCGTGTTCAGGCTGTTCAGGAAGGCAAAGAACTCCTTGATCTGCGGCGACTGACTGAAGTGGATGAGCTTGCCGTCGCTGCGCACCAGGCCGTCGCTTTCCTCCAGGCCATAGCCGCCGGCGGCTATGCCGATCAGGCTGGGCAGGTGTCCCTGTGCGCCCAGCGCCAGCGAGATCGGGGACATCTGGGGATACTGCTCCTTGACCTTGGCCAGCAGTGTCTTGTATTCGCCCAGCGTCTTGGGGATCTTGTCAAAGCCCTCGGTATCAAACAGGGCGGTGCGCACGTTGAAGGCCTGGTCGGTCTCAGGGGTGGCGCTCTCGATGCCGCCCAGCGTATAGGCGCCGGGCATGTAATATAGATTGCCCTTTTCGTCTACCAGGCGGTTCTTGAATTGTGCCCAGTTTATGTTCAACACGTTGGGGCAGTTTTGCTCCAACAGGTCGTTCAGGCGTACAATCTTGCCGGCGTCGATGTACTGGCGCATGACGGTGGAATCCCAAAAGGAGATCAGATCGGTCAGATCATCGGTGGCCAGCATGATGTTCAGGCGTTCCAGCGGTTCCGCCGGCGGAATCACGCGCTTGATGCGCACGCCAGTCAGCTCATAGATCTGCTTCATGACCGGTGCGTCGTCGGGGATGATCTTGGCGTTCTGATCCGGGATGAAAAAGGTGAACTCCGCGTCGGGCAGCTTGGTGGCGTCCGGCTGGGCCGGCGCCGTGGCGTCCGTTGCCGCGGTGCTGGCGGCCGGTGTAGCGCTGGCCGGCGTTGTGCTTGCGGGGCCCTGGCATCCGGCTGCCAGCAACAGGAACAGGGCCATTGCCAGCAGCAGTGGCTTTCTTTTCATGAAAATTCTCCTCTCGAAATATGCGGCCGCTTTATGACTCCATTGTAAGAAAAGTGCCCGCGGGGTTACATAGAAAAATGCGAGCAAACATGAAAGAAACTGATCATCTTTATGTAATATCACCGTACCAACCGGGCAATGGTAGGCTAATTAGCACAGAAGTGCCTTCGCCCGGCGCGGAACTTACGCTGAGCCCATAATCTTGGCCGAAGTGCAGGCGAATGCGTTCGTTTACATTGCGGTACCCCAGGCCGCTGCCGTTTTCGCTTTGCACATGGCCTTGCTGCAGCTGCTCCAGGCGTTCGGCGTCCATACCCACGCCATCGTCGCGCACCGTCAACTCCAGACCGCTGCCCGACACCTGCGCACTGATCACGATGGACACTGCCCGCCGCCCGCCTCCGGCGCCGTGGGTGATGCTGTTTTCCACCAACGGCTGCAGCGTAAGCCGGGGGATGGGCGCGTCCATCAGGCTCTCGTCGATCTGCACCAGGCAGCGCATGCGCCCGGCGTACCGCAGGCGCTGCAGCTCCATGTAGGCCATCAGGCCTTCGATCTCCTCGCCCAGTGTAATGACTTCGCGGCCCCGGGCCAGCGTCAGGCGATAATACCCGGCCAAGCGCTCCACTGCGGCCCTCACCTCGGGCGCCGGGCGGCTGTCGGCCAGCCACGCGATGGCCGACAGCATGTTGTAGAGGAAGTGGGGGTTGATCTGCGTATGCAGTAGCTCCAGCTCCGCCTCCCTGCGCCGCACTTCGGCGCCATACTGCCGCTGGGCGGAATCGCGCAGCCGCCGGGTCATTGCGGTAAACGCCAGGTCCAGTTCATGGATTTCGTCGTTGCCGCCGATTTCCTCTGCGGCGGCAGGCGTGCCGCCGTCCTCCCGGTGCATCTTGTCCACCAGCAGCCGCACCCGCCGTGTCAGCGCGCTGGAGATCAGCCCGATGGCCGCCAGCGCCAGCGCCGCCAGAGCCGCCAGAATCAAAAGCGCAGCAGCGCGCATTTGGTTGGCCTGGCGCGTCACAAGGTCCAGCGACACGGCGGACAGCAGCGTCCAGCCGTTGGCCAGGCCCACGCGCCATACCAGGTAATTGCCGTCCTCGTTTTCCAGGCGCGCATAGCCATCCATCGGCGGCTTGAGCGCTTCCCCGGCTAGATAACCGGGCAGCGTGCCGCCGGACATCAGAGCGCCTTGCCCGTCCACCAGCACGGACTGCATGGCATCCACGCCATCGGACAGGATGTCTTGCAGCGCGTCGTCGTGGATTTCCACGGTGATCATGCCCTCGGCGCTCCTGGCTGTGCCACCGGTCTGCAGCGTGCGGTTGTAGGTGAAAGTGGCCAGCGGACCGGATGTGTTGTCGTTTTTTGGGTTCCAATACTCGCTGTGGATGTTCACGGTGCGCACGCCAGACCACAGACCCTTGTATTTGGCCTGCTGAATCTGCCCGTATGATGGCAGGGCTTCCAGGTAATCGCCGGACCGTATCACGAACGGTGAAGAGCTGACCAGTGTGGGGTTGCCCGTATAGATCGTGATGTAGCGTATGTTGGGCCAGGCCAGCAAGTTGTTGCCGTTTCTGGTCCAGATTTCGCTGTACAGATCGTAGGAATCCATAACCGTGCTGTATTTACGGCGCAAGGACTGCAGAAACAGAGGATCCACCACATACTGGTCAGACAGCCTAGTGTAGGATTGAAACAGGGATTCCAGCCGGTCCGCCATGTGGGAAACCGAGGAATCCGTCAGCGCCACCAGCTGGTGTTCCACGAGCAGGCTGGCGCTGCTGATGAACAGCGCGCCCAGAATGATCAGCGGCAGCACGATTCCCAGCGCGTAGGTCCGTATCAGCCGGTTGCGCATGGTGCCCCGGGCCTGCCATTTCCGCAGCTTTGTCTTCAGCTTCATGGGCGGCCCTCCTGGTCGCCACTGCCGGCGCCGGCCTTGAACTCGCCGGGCGACACGCCAAAGAACCGTTTGAACACCATGCAGAAATAGGACGTGCTCTCATAACCCATCTGCGAGGCTACCGCGTGAACGCGGCTTGCCGGGTCGGCCAAAAGTTCCCGGGCCCGCTCCATGCGGGTTCGCAGCACATAGTCCTGCAGCGTAACGCCCATGATGTTTTTGAACACCCTGCGCAGATGGGAGGCTGTCAAATAAACGCGGGCCGCAATGGCCTCCGCCGACAGGTCGCCGCCCAGATCCCCTTGCACAAGCCTGCACACCTGCCGGGTGATCTGCTCGTTGCGGCTGAAGCTGCGCGCTTCCGCCTGCACACCGCTGTGGAAAATGACCCGTCCCCTGCCCAGAAGCGCCTTCTCCGAAAGCGCCTGGCAGGCCTGGCCATAGAGCTGGGAAAGGCCCGAAATCGAATCGCCGACCTGACTTACGCCCACGCCGGCGCAAGCGCCGCAAGCGGTGGACATCTGCAGCCGCAGCTGCTCGGCGGCCGCCTCCAGACGGCTCTGTATGATCGCCTCGCCGGCAATGGTTGGAAAGGCCATCACCAGCGCCAGCCGCAGCCCGGGCATCGGCACGGCCTGCTCGTCGGCTCCCGCGCCGTCGCCAAACGCCGCAAAGCGTTCCTCGGTCTGCCGGTCCAGATGCTCCTGGGTTTCTTGCAACTCGCCGGCCAACACGGCAAAGCGGCCCTGATGCAGCGGAATGCCCAGCGCCTGCGCCCGCTTTGCCAGCGCCCCGGCGTCGCCCTGCTCACGGCCCAACAGCACCGCCTGCAGAAAATCCCTGCGTTCCAGCGGCAGCACCTGCTGCAGCCGGCGCTCCCGCCACTCTTCCTGAGCCTGCTTGCGGGCCTGAGTGTGGGCGATGTCGCAGATTCGCGCCAGCACCTGGCGCAGCTCGTCCTGGTTGACGGGCTTGGCCAACCACGCGTTGGCGCCTAGCAGCAGAGCCTCCTTTGCCGCCTGGAAATCCTCGTATCCGCTTATGATCAATATGGAGCAGCCGGGCTGCCTGCGGCGCAGCTGCCGGGCGAACTCGATGCCGTCCATAACCGGCATGCGTACGTCGGTTACCGCGATGTCCGGCAGCAGCCGTTCCGCCAGCGCCAGTGCCTCCTGGCCGTTCCAGGCGTTGCCGCAGAGCTCTATGTCCAGCCCCAAACGCCGGATCATTTGCGAAAGCCCTTCGTGCTCCAGATCCTCATCGTCCACAATCATCAGGCGCATGACATCATACCTCCAGTGGAATTGTAATGCATATGCCGGCGGCCGTGTATAGCAAATCCCGCGCTTTCCTGCCGCAAAGCGTTGGAATTTGATACAAATGCACCAATATTAACATTGTCACCTCGTCAAACAGCCTATATGATGGAAGTATATCATCCGAAGAGGTGTGTCTATGGGAAGAATACCGGCAGATTATATCGAACGTTGTTACGCCGGGTGGCTGGGCAAGATCATCGGCGTGCGCCATGGCGCGCCCATCGAAGGCTGGAGCTATGAGAAGATACAGAAACTGATCGGAGAGATCAACGGCTATCTCGTGGATTACCGGGATTTCGCCGCCGATGATGACTCCAACGGCCCCATGTTCTTTCTGCGGGCGTTGGAGGATTACACCCACACTCGCGACATCACTGCCGAGCAGATTGGCCTGACGTGGCTCAACTACACGCCCTATGAGCACGGCTTCTACTGGTGGGGCGGTTATGGCAACTCCACTGAGCACACCAGTTATCTGAACCTGCGCGCGGGCATCATGGCGCCGCGCTCGGGCTCCGTGGAGCAGAACGGCGCCGCCGTGGCCGAGCAGATCGGCGGGCAGATCTTCATAGACGCCTGGGGCCTGGTGGCGCCCAACGACCCGGCGCTGGCCGCCGAATACGCCTGCAAGGCAGCCAGCGTTGGCCATGGCGGCAACGGTGTCTACGGCGGCATGTTCGTGGCCGCCGCCATCAGCGCCGCCTTTACCGCCGGCAGCATCGGCGAAGTGCTGGGCCAGGCGCTGGCAGTGATCCCCACCGATTGCGAATACGCCCGCATGACCCGCGACATCCGCCGGTTCCACGCCCAGCGGCAGGACGACGACTGGCGCAAGTGCTTTGCCTACATTCACGCCAACTGGGGCTATGACCGTTATCCGGGCGTGTGCCACATCATACCCAACTCGGCGGTCATCATTATGAGCCTGCTGTACGCCGAAGGCAGCTTTGACCGGGCCATCAACATTTGCAACATGGCCGGTTGGGACACCGACTGCAACGTGGCCAACGTTGGCTCCATCATGGGTACGTTCGTGGGCCTGGCGTGCATCGACCACGACAAGTGGCGCAAGCCCGTCAACGACTTCCTGGCGGCATCCAGCGTCGTGGGCTGCCTGAACATCATGGACCTGCCGGGCAACGTGCGCACCATCGCCCGCTTGGCCTACAAGATCGCCGGCGAACAGTGGGATGCCCGCTGGGAACCCTTCCTCGGGAAGGGGGCCGCTCGCTTCGGCTTTGAGCTGCCCGGCAGCACCCAGGCCTTCCGCGTGGAAGGCGCCAAAGAGATGCTGCTGACCCATGACAACAGCGCCATGCGCGCCGGCCAGGGGTGCCTCAAAGCGCTTTTCAAGGGCGTGGACTCCGCTCAGGATCTCAAGCTTTATCAGCGCACGTATTACCGGCCGCACCACTTCCATGACAGCCGGTACGACCCGGCCTTTTCACCCATCCTCTATCCGGGGCAAACCGTGACTGCCTGGGTTATGAGCGATGCCGGCGTAAAGCTCAAGGCCGCACTGTATGTGCTGGATGGAAATGATGAAAAGGTCCACACCGGCGAGGCGGTGGAGCTGCCCGCAGGCCAGTGGACTCGTCTGGAGTATCGCATTCCGGCGCTGAGCGGCGCCTGCATTGAGCAGGCCGGCGTGCTGCTGACGGCTCTGGACGGCTGGCACGGCGAGGCGCTGCTCTATCTGGACGACATGGATTTCTCCGGAGACCCCGATTATACGCTGGATTTCTCCAAAGAGAGGGTGGAGCGCTGGCACGGCCTGCATTTGGAGATCAGCCAGATGACGCGCCTCAAGGGCCTGTGGGCGCTGGAGGACGGCTGCCTTTGCGGCAGCTGCGCCGACTTCGGCGAAGCCTACACCGGTGACATCGCCTGGGGGGACTATGCCCTCAGCTGCACGCTGGCCCGGGAGACCGAGGGGCTCGTGGGCTTTGGCCTGCGCGTACAGGGAGCCATCCGCGGCTACAGCGTCGCCTACGAGGATGGCAGGCTGCTGCTGCAGAAGAACGACAACGGATACAAGACGCTGACGTCGGTGCCCTATACCTGGCCCATTGGGGAATTCCGCACGCTGACCGTGCGCGCCCAGGGCGATCAACTGTGTGTGCTGGAGGGAGAGCGTGAGCTGATGCGGGCCAGCGACGGGCATAAGCCGTACCTGAGCGGCATGGTGGGCCTGCGGGTGGAGCGTGGCGGACGGCTGCGCTGCAAGCAGATGGCGATTCACGCCCTGTAAACCCGGGCAAGGGAATATAAGGCAAAACAAACACAGCGCCGCGGGGCTATCAGCCGCCGCGGCGCCGTGCGTTCAGCAGTAGCAGTGCAATGGCACATGCTGGCAGAGCAAAGATGTCAGCCTTTCATCGCGGCCTTGATGCACACCGGCATGGAGCAGTCGATGCCCTGGGGCAGCTCCACGATCAGCGCGCCGTCCTTCTGTTGGAACTGGGCCTGCCGGCCGCTGACGTGCACCGAGGAGACGGCCTTCGTGTGCACGAGGCCCAGGCTGTGGATCACGGCCCGGCTTTCGCCGCCGGCGCGCATCATAAAAGCGTACACGGCATCGTCCCGCCGGGTGAAGCGGAAGTCCATGGGCTGCCATTGGGCGGCCTTTTCCTGAAACGCGCCGCCGGCCAGGCTGGTTTTGCCCTCGGCGTGCTTCTCCCAGGGGCGGGAGCCGTAGATGCCCTCGCCGTTGGCAGCGGTCCACACGGACAGCCGCTTGAGCGTATGGCGCGTCTCGTCGTCGATGGTGCCGTCGGGGCGCTGGGTCACGTTCATCAGCAGGTTGCCGTTCTTGCTCACGACGTCCACCAGCGTGTCGGCCACGTCCGAGGCGGTCTTGTACACGTCGCGCACGTTGTAGAACCAATCGCCCAGGCTGGTGTCATCCTGCCACGGGCGGGGCAGCGGCTCTGCGGACAAGCCTCGTTCGATGTCCAGCACGCCGATCTTCTGAATGCCGTCGGCGCTGTTGCGCGCGTCGTGCTGCTTGAAGTTGTAGACGGCGTTGTTGCGCCCGCCGTGATTTGCGGCGCTGGTGTTGTATAGGTGTGCCACGATGGCATAGCCGACATCTTGGAAGGGCACCTCGCCGTCGGAATACAATAGGTCCGGCTGAAATTTGTCGATGGCATCCTGTATGCGGCGGAACCAGTCGGCATGATACCTGGGGTTCTTCGTGTACCAGTGCCAGCCGTCGGCGTCCTCCAGCAGCTCGCTGTCGTTGTCGCGATACAGGCTCGCGTTGGCAGGGTCCGCGCCGTCATAGGGCACGCCGGCGTAGGGGCCGTGCCTGTCCGCGCCGTGGGAGGCGGACATCCACGTGTAGGACGCGCCCAGATGCTCGGTCAGACCGAAGGGCAGCCCGTGCCGCTTGGCTTCGGCCTGCCACAGCCGGCAGATGTCCCGCTTCGGCCCCACGTTCACCGAGTTCCACGGGTTGTGGGCGGAGTCGAAGTTGTCGAAGTTGTCGTGGTGCATGGCCTGGGCCACGAAATACCGGGCCCCGGCGGCCACGTACAGGTCCATGAGCTCCGCCGGGTCAAAGCGCTCGGCCTGCCACAGCTTCACGATGTCCTTGTAGCCGAACTTGGACGGGTGGCCGTAGGTGCGCCAGTGGTACAGATATTGGGGGCTGCCCTCCAGGTACATGTTGCGGGCATACCAGTCGCCGTACATCGGTACAGACTGGGGGCCCCAGTGGCTCCAGATGCCAAACTTGGCGTCGCGGAACCACTGCGGGCATTCAAAGCCCGAGAGGCTTTCCACTGTGGGGGCGAAGGGACCGTGTGCGATGGGATAATTGCTGCCCATGATGTTCCTCCTTATGTTATGGAAGGAGAAGGATTTCGCACCACTGGCGCGACCAAAGGGCTTTCCGATCGCTCTTTGGAACCCTTCGGCTTCCATATATTGAGTATGCGATGACGCGAAGGACTCTCAGTTTTGATGCCAGCCTGCAATGCTTCCGTCCATATCCCACAGTGCGGTCCAATCCTTTGCGCCCTCCCACAGGAACACCTGCCCCTTGATCAGCCGGCAGTCGCGGTCCGACTGGGCGATGGCCCGCATCTCCTCATCGCTCAGCGGGTCTTGCGTCACGCTCCTGAGGTTGGCGGCGTAATTGGCCTCATGCACCGTGAAGGGGATCGGGATCTGGCCGCGCTGGGCGGCCCATTTGAGGCAGATGACCGCCGGGTGCACGCCGTGGGCCTTGGCCGCTGCCAGTATGGCCGGCTCCTCGGTGTCCACGTAGTCCGTTTCGGTCTTGTCCCGGTCCGGGCGGTTGGGCGAGCCGATGGGGCAGTAGCCGATGGGCTGGATGCCATGTGCCACGCAGGTATCGAACAGTTCCGGCTGCTGGAAGGTCGGGTGCAGCTCCATTTCGATGGTGGCGGGCTGTATGCGGCAGTGGGGCAGCACCGCCTCCAGCTTGGGGATCGTCATGTTGGACATGCCGATGGACCGAACCAGGCCCATATCCACCAGGCGCTCCATCTGCCGCCAGCAGGCCAGGAACTCCTCGGCGAAGAAGGGCCGGGAATCCGGGTTGCGGGCATCGCCGCTGCAGCCCGGCGCGTGGTAGTTGGGGAAGGGCCAGTGCACAAAATAGATGTCGATGACGTCCAGCCGCAGGTCTTTCAGGGATTTGGCGCAGGACAGCAGCACGTCGCCCTTGCCGTGCATGTCGTTCCACACCTTGCTGGTAATCGTGAGCTCCTCTCGCCGGACCACGCCTTCGCGTAGCGCCTGCTCGATCACCTGGCCGATCAATTGCTCGTTTCCATACACCGACGCGCAGTCGAACAGCCGGTAGCCGGCGCGGATGGCTCCGCCCACGGCAGCGGCCACCTGCTCGGCGCTGTAGCGGTCGGAGCCGAAGGTTCCCAGGCCGATGGCGGGGATGCTCATGCCGTTGGAGAGCTTCCTATGCGGAACGGTTCCGGGGTCAATGGCGGAATTCATGGGCGCACCTCCTGATTTGGGTTTTCGGGAAAACACGAAACGTTTCGGATTTATTCTACAAAAACCGGTTCAAACGCTGGCTACCGACATGCCGGGGATCAGATGCGCATCCAGGATCACCGTGCGCCGCTGTGCGTGTTCGTTTTCCAGAGCGTCCAGCATCAGCTCTGCGGTGGACGCGGCGATTTCCTCCATGGGCTGGGCCATCGTCGTGAGCCTGGGCGTAACGACGCGGGAAAGCTCCATGTTGTCAAACCCGATAAATGACAAAGCGTCGGGTATCTTGATGCCTTCCTCGCCCGCGGCGATAAACGCGCCCAGCGTCATTTCATAGTTGGCGACGAACACCGCCGTCATGTCTGGCGCCTGGCTTAGCAGCTGCTTCATACCGCTGTAGCCCCCGGCCAGCGTGGAGCCAACCGAGCAATCCAAAGCTGGGTCCGGCACGATCCCGGCGGCAATCAGAGCGTCCCGATACCCCTGCCTGCGCTCGCGAAACGTGTATGCCTGGTCGCCGCTGCACACAAGGCCGATGCGCCTGTGGCCCCGGGCAATCAAGTGCTCCACGGCTTCCCCAGCAGCGCCTCGGTTGTCGATGATCACCGCGCTGCAGCCCTTCCCGGCTATCCTGTCAAAGAGCACCACGGGCACACCGGCCGCGCAGACCGGTTGCAGTGATAGGCCGTCCATGGCCACCGGCATGTTCAGTATGCCGTCCACGTTTTTGGATAGAAGGAACTCCATGGCGCTTTGCTCCAGCTTTTGGTTGGAGCGGCAATCGCACACGATGACGGCATAGCCCCTATGGCGCAGCGCATCTTCCACGGTGGATACAATCGTCGTACAGAATAGGCTGGAGAGCTCCGGGATCACCACGCCCACCGTGCGGGAGCGGCTGGTCTTCAAGGCTCTGGCGTATTCGTTGCGCCGATAGCCGAGCTCCGCCACGGCGCGGTCCAGCAGGGCCTTGTTGGCCGGCCGCACGCTGCCGCCGTTGATGTATTTGGAGATCGTGGCCAGGCCCAGGCCGGTGGCCTTCTGGATGTCTTTCATCGTGGGAGTTGCCGTGTTTCTCATGGGTTCCTTCACAAAACCGAAACGTTACGCCTTTACTATAGTGCCAGCAGTCAGTTTCGTCAAGACGCATTATCTGCGGCAGGCAATGCCCATCGTCAGCAGTTCAAAGTGTATCCGGGCCTGCGTCTTCAAATCGAAGTCCGGATACCGTATGCACCATTCGTAGATCAATCCCCGCATGGCCTGGATCAAGTGACGGGTCACCTCGTTCACAGGCAGTGAGGTCTGGAATTCTCCCCGCAGTACGCCTCTTTCCACCACGTTGCCGAGCAATTGATAGAGGGCTCTGTTATAGCTGGTCACTGTGTGCGTGTAGACAGCTTCCGTTAGCTGCACCTTGTAGAGTGTTCTCATCTTCTCGTAACCGATTGTATTGATAATAACGTCGAACACCTTGTCGACCAGTGCCATCAGAATATCCACTGTCGGCGTTTCGGGAGGAAAGGCATCCAGAAAGGCCTTGTAGTCCATGTCTACCTTTTCCACATAATCGGAAACCAGGGAAGCAACCAATGCATCCTTGGATTCAAAGTGCACATAGAATGTGCCCTTGGAAACGCCCGCCGCTTCTACAATGGTGTCCACGCTAACCGTGTCTATGCCGTGCTTTGTGAACAGCCGATCAGCGCTTTCATATAGCTTGGCCTTTGTTTCGACTGCTCTTTCTTTTCTCAGATTTGATCCTTCTTTTTTCACTGGTTGTCGCTCTCCTGTTGCTTTTTGTCAAATAAAGGTATAAATTATGACTGAAGTCGGTGACCACGGTCGTGATCACCCTGTTGACATTATACAGACGGGCAGTATTTCGCACAATGGTTCAAAGGCTGTGCCTGCCACGGGTGCAAAACCAACAACGGCGATTACAAAAAGGAATAGATACCCGCGAAGCGTTTGCCACATACGTAAATGAGGGGGCACTTGTATGATAAAGCAATGGCAGAGGGCCTTATCCTGTTTCTTGGCGCTTCTGGTCACCAGTACGATACTGAACCTGCCGTTCCCCAATGCTGTAGGGCGGACGTCGGGGCCGCCGTTCAACATCTCCGGCAGCGATTATTCGGATTGTAACGATACCTATGCATACCAAAACGACTATAACGGGAAGTCCTGCTACTTTAACATGGGGAAAATTGCCAGCGACGGCACGATCATTCTCGACGCCGGCACCTCAATGGTCTATTGGGAAGACATCCGCTGGGTGCTGTATTCCGACAATCAGGTTCGCTATTATTCCAACACCTACAGCGGGAGCAACCCGCCAACCAGCGGTTGGGTGCGGGCCGACGGTTCTAGCGACGCCAATTTCTTGTTGAGCTATGGCCCGACGTTCACCCTGCAGAGCAGCGATGTCACCGTTAATGAACAAGCAGGGGTCGTGCATCTGACCGTGAACATCAGCGAGGAGTTCCCGTTTCTTACCACACTGAGCTATATGGCCGCCAGCGGCACGGCGCAATCCGGCAGCGACTTCATCGGCGGCAGCGGTTCGATTGCGTTCAATGGTGTATCGGGCTCGACCGCTGTTCTTTCCATTCCCATCACCGATGATGACATGTTTGAAGCCGACGAAACCTTTACCGTCACGCTGACCGGCGCCTCCGACGGAGCCGGGGTTGGCGGCAGCCCGTGTACCGTGACAATCAAAAGCGACGACCCGCAGCCCACCGTCGGCTTTTCTTCCGATACAGCCACGGCCAGCGAAGGCGACGGCGCCGTAACGCTGCCGGTAAATCTTACCAATTCATCCAGCGCGAGCATAACCGTGCATTACGAAACATCCGCCGGCACAGCCGTCGCCGGAGAGGATTATCAGACAACCAGCGGCACGCTGACGATACCGGCGGGCAGCAAATCGGCCAACATTCAGATTCCGACTGTGAAAGATACGGTGTTTGAGCACAGCGAGAGCTTTACGGTAACGCTTTCCAGCCCCAACGGCGCCACGCTGGGCACCAGAAGCTCCTGTGTGGTAACGCTGAGCGACGACGACCCGATGCCCAGCATCGGTTTTCCTTCGGAACCGTTTGAAGCGGGTGAAGGTGACGCATCCGCCGTGCTGACGGTATCGCTCTCCGGCCTTTCGGCCTACAGCGTGTCTGCCAGCTATGTGACCAGCGATGGCACTGCCACGGCGGGGGAGGATTATTCCGCCAAAAGCGGCACGGTCACGATTCCGGCGGGCAGCACCTCGGCCAGCATTCCGATCGATCTGCTCACAGATACGGTTTATGAGGGAAGTGAGAGCTTCACGGTGACGCTGTCCGACCCGTCGGGCGCTTTGTCCGGCGACGTGATGAGCGCCACGGTGACGATGGCCGATGACGACGACGCGCCTGTCGTGGGCTTTGCCGATACAGATATTACGGCCAGTGAAGAAGATGGGTCCGTATCGCTTACGGTAGACTTGACAGGCTCGACCACGCGAGACGTTACAGTGCAGTATTTCACCGCGGACGACACGGCGTTGGCAGGGAATGATTATGTTGCCCAGGCGGACACGCTGACCATTGCCGCCGGTGAAACCTCCGGTACCATACAGATTCCCCTCAGCACAGACAATATAGACGAAGAGAATGAGTCCTTCACCGTAACGCTTGTCAGCCCATCCGACGCGACACTGGGCGCCAGCAGTGCCACCGTTACGCTGACCGACGACGACCCGATGCCGACCGTGGGCTTCGCGGCCCCGGCGCAGGCCACGCTGAGCGAAAGCGCCGCCAGCGTATCCTTCGAGGTGGCGCTGTCGGCTGTCTCCGGCAGGGCCGTGACCGTGAACTATGCGACGAGCTCCGGCACGGCCGCGGCGGGGGCCGACTTCACAGCCCAAACCGGCACGCTGACGATCCCGGCGGGCAGCGCCAGCGGGACCATCACGGTCCTATTGAACGGTGATGAGCTGGATGAGGCGGCGGAAACCTTTACGATCACGCTGTCCGACCCTTCCAACGCGACGCTGGGGCAGAGCACCGCCACCGTTACGCTGACCGACGACGACCCGACGCCCACGATCGGCTTAAGCGCGGATACCTACACCGCCGACGAGAACGCAGGCAGCGCGACGCTCACCGTTCGGCTGTCTGCCCCCTCCGGCCTGGATACATCGGTGCAATATGCCACGGCCAACCTGACGGCCCAGGCGGGAACGGACTATACGCTGTCCACCGGCACTGTGACGATCCCGGCGGGCAGCACCACGGCCTCGATATCCGTCCCGCTGACCAACGATGATGTCTATGAAGGCAACGAGACCTTCCGCGTAGACCTGTCCACAGCGGGAAACGCCACGCTTTCTGGAAACACAAACGCCGTCGTGACCATTCGGGACAACGAGAGCCTGCCTACGCTGGGCTTTTCGGCGGATGCATACACCGCCGTGGAAGGCGATGCGGCGGTAGAGCTCACGGCAATGCTGAGCGGTCCGGCCAGCACCGACATCACCCTGGAATATGAAACGCAGGACGGTACGGCGCGCGCCGGTCAGGATTATACCGCTGCCACAGGTACGGTGATCGTCCCTGCGGGTATGACTTCGGCGACATTTACAATCCCCTTGCTCGATGGCGAGACCTACGAGATTGGCGAATCGTTCACCGTGGATCTGTACCGGACCGGGTGGGCGGCCATGGGCACCGCCACTGCAACAGTCACAATAGAGGACGATGAGACGTTGCCCGGCGTCGGGTTCGACGACGCGGATGTGACCTTTGATGAGGACGCGGGGCTTGCTTCACTCACGGTGAAACTGTCCGGTCCCTCCTACGCGGACGTCACGGTGGATTACGAGACCTCCGACGGCACGGCTCGTGACGGTGAAGACTACACCTCCGCTGCGGGCACGGTGACCATCGCCGCCGGCAGCACAGAAGCGACCATCGACATCGGCCTGACGGACGACGCGGTGTATGAGGGCGCGGAATCCTTCACGGTGACACTTTCCGGGGCGGCAGGGGCGACGCTGGGCGACGCCACCGCCACGGTTACGATCAATGAAGACGAACAAATGCCCACACTGGGCTTTGACGCCGCGGTGCTTGACGCGGACGAAGACGATACCGAGGTGTCGTTCACGCTCACACTGTCCGGGTGGTCGGCCAGCGACATCACGGTGCGGTATGCCACCGGCGGCGGCACGGCTGCCGCAGGGCAAGATTACGTGGCTTCTTCGGGCACAGTGACGATCCCGGCGCTTGCCACATCAGCGAGCTTTACCGTTCCGCTGCGCGGGGATGCAGTCTACGAGGGCAGCGAGACCTTCCAGGTGACACTGTCCAACCCCTCCGGGGCTGTGCTGGGCACCGATGTGGCCACGGTTACGCTGCTGGACAATGAACCCATGCCCGTAGCGGGATTTGCCGCCGCTGCCGTTGCTGTGTCGGAAGACGCGGCTCAGGCGGTGGTCACGGTGTCTCTGTCCAGGCCTTCCAGCACCGCTGTCACTCTGCAGGCAGCCACCACCGACGGCACGGCCAAGGCCGGGTCCGACTATGTCGCCTGGAGCAGAGCGGTCACGATTCCGGCCGGGAGCGTAACTGCGGAGATAGGCATCGATCTGTCGGACGACGAAGTATATGAGGGAGACGAGAGCTTCACTGTCTCGCTATCCGACCCCCGCGGCGCCACTTTGGGGCTCGCGTCGGCCACTGTGACGCTGCAGGAGGACGAGACGCTGCCCGCCATCGGCGTGCAGACCGCTGCCGTGTCGGCCCAGGAGGGAGCCGGCACTGCCACAGTCACAGTACGGCTATCCGGCCTTTCGGCAGCGGACGCCACTGTGCGGTATGAGACTGTGGACGGAACAGCCGTCGCGGGGACCGATTACACGGCCAGTGCCGGCGCCGTCACCGTTCCCGCCGGCAGCCTTACCGCCGCAATCACAATTCCCCTTACGGATAACGCCCTCGATCAAGCAACCCGTTCCTTTGCCATCGTGCTATCCAGCCCTTCCGGCGCGGCGCTGGGCGCGGCAAACGCCACTGTCACGATACAGGACGACGACCCGCAGCCTCAGATCGGGCTGGACGTCACCAGCGTCACCATTCAGGAGACGGATGCGCAAGCCGAGTTCACGGTCTCGCTGTCGGCGCTGTCCGGCAGGGACGTCACGGTGCATTACAGCACGGAGGCCGGCACGGCGCAGCAGGGCAGCGATTTCGTTGCGCAGACAGGCACGCTGGCTATACCGGCGGGCAGCCGCACCGGCTCCATTCGCATCCCGCTCAGAGATGACGATATCCGCGAGGGTGTGGAAACCTTCGGCATTGTTCTGACCAGCCCCAACGGCGCTGCGTTGAGCACGGACCGTGCCATGGCGTTGATCATGGATAGCGAAGCCGTGCCGACCGTCGCAATTTCCCAGACCACGCTGCGCGTATCCGAGGCCGACGATGTCGTTGTTTTGGCGATAAGGCTGTCGGGTAAGGCGGCATACGACGTTGACGTTCATTATGACACACAAAATGGAACGGCCTCTTCCGGCTCAGATTTCACCGGGGGCGCAGGGGTAGTGACGATAGCAGCGGGCCGGCAGGCCGGTGAGGTCAGCATCCCGATCCGGGATGACAGCATCCATGAGCCGGCGGAGAGCTTTGTTGTCAAGCTGCTCAGCGCGACGGGCGCCACGGTAGACACGACCCCGGTGACGGTAACCATTGAGGACGATGACGCAATTGCACCTACGGCCACGCCCACGCGTACGCCGACCGTAAGACCCACGGCGACGGCCACACCCACGCGTACGCCGACCATAAGGCCCACGGCGACGGCCACGCCTACGCGCACGCCGACCACCAGGCCCACGGCGACACCAACGGCAACGCCGACAGCCACGCCTGCGGCGACACCGACGGCGACGCCGACAGCTACATCGACGGTGACGCCCACGGCCACGCCGACAGCCACGCCTACGGTGACACCTGCAACCGCACCGACGGCAGCGCCCAGCGGCACCGGCGTGGTCGTGAAGGTGCCGGATTCCGCGGTGCGGCTGCAGACGGAAACGGTGGACGGTTCCGAAGACATGCTGACGGTGGCCACGGTCGATAATCAGCAGATCAACGCAGCCATCGAGGATGCCGTGCAAAACGGCCAGGGGAACGGCGGCACGCTGAAGCTGCCCGAGATCCGGACGGAAGACGACTCTCAAGGCGTGAAGCTGGATCTGCCCGCTTCCGCTGTGGAATCCGCCGCCAACGCCGGTATGAGCCTGGAGGTGCAGATGAACGGTGTGGGCTTCCAGATTCCCACCGACGTTCTGCAGCAACCGCATGGGACCGGCGCCAGCACGCTCTCCCTGATCAGCAAAACCGTGGATGAGCAAGTCTCCAGCTTTGCCATCGACGACGGAGACGGAGAACAGATCGCTTCCTCCTATAGCTTTGAACTGATCCTGACCCGGGCGGACGGAACACAGCAGAAGCTGACGCGCTTTGACCAGCCGATGGTCATCTCGGTGCAGCTGAGCGAGGAGGAAGCCGCTAAGATTCGCAATCCCGACCGCCTGAAGATGTGCTACATCGACAGGGTTACCGGAGCAACGGAGGTGCTTACCTCGCAGTACGATCCCGCCACGCGCATACTGACGTTCAAGACTAGCCACTTCTCGGTCTTCACGCCGATGGAGATTGTGCCCAAAGGCATGTCGGGCTGGGTCTGGCTGGTGCTGATCACCGGCGTTCTGGCGCTGGCGGCGTTGGTCTTCTTCCTTGCGAGGAAGAGCAGAAAACAGCATCGATAAGGTGGTGTCGCCTTCGGCGCTGTTGCGCTTTGGCGATCCGGACGACTTGTAAGTACTGTTGCTTAATCGCCCGACGATAACCGTCGTCGGGCGATTTCTTTGCATTGGATCTCAAATTATTTTTTATGAGACGTATTCGCCTGTTGGCGGGTTTTATAACGGCCTTCATCTATCTTCGAGGTTCCTCCTGCCGAATGAATCGGCAGTCGGTTTTATCTTCTGCTTTTCCCATGGACGCCTTGACATTCTCCCGGGGAATGTTATAATTTTATCAAACTTAGTTGCGAGAATCTTCTTTCAACAAAGTGCTTCAACCGGATACTGACACGAAGAGTTGATCTGAAGTGGAAGGCACGGCAATCGCGATATCAGTCGATGCATGCGCTTTTCATAAAGCGCATTTTTTTATTTTTCTGGAGGCTGTTACATGGATACCAGAGTGGCCATCATTGCCATCATCGTGGAAAACCCCGACTCCGTGGAGAAACTCAACGCTCTCCTGCATACCTATGCGGCGTACATCATCGGCCGCATGGGCATCCCCTACCGGGAAAAGGGCGTGTCCATCATCAGCGTGGCCGTGGACGCGCCGCAGGACGCCATCAGCGCCCTGTCCGGCAAGATCGGCAAGCTGCCCGGTATCGCCGTGAAAACAGCCTATTCCAATGTGGGAGCACAGGCATGAACCCTGAGACAAAGGCGCTGATCGACAGGTTGGAGGCCGACCGCGGGCTGGACCGCAACGGGTATCTGGCGCTGCTGGAAAACCGTACGACGGAAGCGGCGCAAGCTCTCTTTGAGCGCGCGAGGGCGGTCCGGCATGGCGTGTATGGCCATGACGTTTTCATGCGCGGCCTCATCGAGTTTACAAACCATTGCAAGAACGACTGTTATTATTGCGGCATCCGCAGGAGCAACCGCGATGCCCAGCGATACCGCCTGACCGAAGAGCAGATACTGGAATGCTGCGCGGCCGGCCACGGGCTGGGTTTTCGCACCTTTGTGCTGCAGGGCGGTGAGGACCCGTTCTTTACCGACGAGAAGATCGTGGACATCGTGGGCGCGATCAAGCGGAACCACCCCGACTGCGCCGTGACACTGTCCATCGGAGAAAAAAGCCGCGAGAGCTACAAGGCCTACCGGGAAGCCGGGGCGGATCGCTATCTGCTGCGCCACGAGACGGCCAACGCCGAGCATTACGCCAGGCTGCACCCGCCGGAGCTGTCGCTGGAAAACCGCAGGCGGTGCCTGTATGACCTCAAGGAGCTGGGCTATCAGGTGGGCTGCGGGTTCATGGTCGGTTCGCCGCACCAGACCAACGAGTGTCTGGCGGAGGATCTGCTGTTCATCGGTGAGCTGCAGCCGCACATGATCGGCATCGGCCCATTCATCCCCCATGGGCAGACGCCCTTCGCGGCCCAGCGGGCCGGCTCGCTGGAGCTCACGCTGTTCTTGCTTGGCATCCTGCGGCTGATGCTGCCCGGTGCGCTGCTGCCCGCCACGACTGCCCTGGGCACCATCCACCCCCAGGGTCGGGAGCAGGGCATACTGGCCGGCGCCAACGTCGTGATGCCCAACCTTTCGCCGACCGACGTGCGAAAAAAATACATGCTCTACGACAACAAGATCTGCACCGGCGACGAGGCGGCCGAGTGCCGGCAGTGCATGAACGGCCGCATGGAGCGCATTGGGTATCAAATGGTCGTCTCCCGGGGCGATCACAAATCGATATAACAACCGTTGACTAACGGGAAAGAATGTCTGACCCGAAAGGAAGGAACCATGTATAACCCCAAATCCTTACAGGCAGGGGAGTTCATCTCCCATGAAGAAGTGCTGGACACCCTCACCTATGCCCAGGCGAACAGGCACAATGAAAAGCTCATCGATGCGATCCTGACCAAGGCCCGGCTGCGTCAGGGCCTGACCCATCGGGAGGCCACCGTGCTGCTGGATTGCGACATCCGGGAGAAGAACCTGGAAATCGAGGCGCTGGCGCGGAAGATCAAGCTGGATTTCTACGGAAACCGCATCGTGCTGTTCGCACCGCTGTATCTGTCCAACCACTGCGTCAACGGCTGCGTGTATTGCCCCTATCACCTGAAGAACAAGCACATTGCCCGCAAGAAGCTGACCCAGGCGGAAATCGCCCGGGAGGTCACGGCGTTGCAGGACATGGGCCACAAGCGCTTGGCCATCGAGGCCGGCGAGGACCCTGTCAACAATCCCATCGATTACATCCTGGAAAGCATCGGCACGATCTACGGTGTCCGGCACCGCAACGGCTCCATCCGCCGGGTCAACGTCAACATCGCCGCCACCACCGTGGAGAACTACCGCAAGCTCCGGAACGCCGGCATCGGTACCTATATTCTTTTCCAGGAGACCTATCACAAAGAGAGCTACGAGCGCCTGCACCCGACCGGCCCCAAGCACGACTACGCTTACCACACCGAGGCCATGGACCGTGCCATGCAGGGCGGCATTGACGACGTGGGCCTGGGCGTGCTGTTCGGCCTGGAGCGGTACCGTTATGAGTTCGCCGCGATGCTGATGCACGCCGAGCATCTGGAAGCGGCCCACGGCGTGGGCCCGCACACGATCAGCGTGCCCCGGATTAAACGCGCCGATGACATCGACCCTACCGTGTTCGACAACGGCATCGACGACGACACCTTCGCCAAGATCGTCGCGTGCATCCGCATTGCTGTGCCCTATACCGGCATGATCGTATCCACCCGGGAGAGCCAGGCCTGCCGGGAGCGGGCGCTGCACCTGGGCGTCTCCCAGATCAGCGGGGCTTCCCGCACCAGCGTGGGCGGGTATGTTGAGCCGGAACCCGAGGACGCCAAGTCCGAACAGTTTGACGTCAGTGACCGGCGGACGCTGGACGAGGTCGTGCGGTGGTTGATGGAACTTGGGTACATCCCCAGCTTCTGCACCGCGTGCTACCGCGAGGGCCGAACCGGAGACCGGTTCATGAGCCTTATAAAGAGCGGGCAGATACAGAACTGCTGCCATCCAAACGCGTTGATGACGCTTAAGGAATATCTGATGGACTATGCCCGCGCCGACACCCGGGCCATCGGCGAAGCGCTGATCGATGCCGAGATCGGCAACATACCCAAGGAAAAGCTCAGGGAGATCGTCCGTGACAACCTTGCGCGCATCCAAGCCGGCAACCGGGACTTTCGTCTTTAGGGTTTCAGGGCGAAGCCCTGAAAAATAACTCTCCCCTTCCCTCCGGGAAGGGGTTGGGGATGGGGGTCCATCGGACACGATAGCCCGAAACAGGAGGTTTCAATGGGACTCAATGACACGCCCAGAGCCAACCGCGTGCACATCGGCATTTTCGGCCGGCGCAACGCCGGCAAGTCCAGCGTCATCAACGCGATCACCGGTCAGGACATCGCCATCGTGTCCAATGTGCCGGGCACCACGACCGACCCGGTGTATAAATCCATGGAGCTGCTGCCCATGGGGCCGGTCATGATCATCGATACCCCGGGCATCGACGACGAAGGCGCGCTGGGTGAGCTGCGCGTGCGCAAGGCCAAACGGGTGCTCAACAAGGCCGACGTGGCGGTGCTGGTTGTGGACGCCGTGCTGGGGCAGACCCAGGCCGACCGGGAGCTGCTGCGCCTGTTTGAAAGCAAGGGCATTCCCCACATTGTGGCCTGGAACAAGTGTGACCTGCTGGCGGAGACCCAACCGGCCAAGGCCAGCGAGATTTATATCAGCGCCAGGGACGGCGTCAACATCGGGCCGCTCAAGGAGAGGATTGCCGCGCTGGCTGCCACGGAGGAGCCCAAGCACCGGATCGTCGGAGACCTGATCGGCCCGTCGGACTTCGTGGTGCTGGTGACGCCCATCGACAAGGCAGCGCCCAAGGGCCGGCTGATCCTGCCGCAGCAGCAGACGATAAGAGACATTCTGGAATCCGACGCGGTGGCCATCGTCGTGAAGGAGCACGAGCTGCGCGAGACGCTGGAGGGCCTGCACAAGAAGCCCCGGCTGGTCATCACCGACAGCCAGGTGTTCGCCAAGGTGTCCGCCGATGTGCCCGGAGACATTCCGCTTACGTCCTTTTCCATCCTGTTCGCGCGTTACAAAGGATTGCTGGACGCCGCCATACAGGGCGCTGCAGCGCTGGATGCGCTGCAGGATGGCGACGTTGTGCTGATCTGCGAGGGGTGCACCCACCACCGCCAGTGTGACGACATCGGCACGGTGAAGATTCCCCGGTGGATTCGCAATCACACCGGCAGGCGGCTGGAGTTCGCGTTCACGTCGGGCAGCGAATTCCCCGAAGACCTGGGGAAGTACAGGCTGATCATCCACTGCGGCGGGTGCATGCTCAATGAGCGGGAGGTTAAGTACCGCCAGCAATGCGCGCTGGATCAGCAGGTGCCCATCACCAATTACGGCATCGTCATCGCGGCCATGCAGGGGATTTTGAAGCGCAGCATCGCCGTGTTCCCGCACCTGCAAGCGCGGTTGGGAGGCTGACATGCGCACCGAGCAGGACATGCTGGGCCAGATGCAGCTGGATGATTGTGCGCTGTACGGCATTCACACGGCCAGAGCGGTGGAGAACTTCGCGCTGGGCGGCAGGCGTACCAACCTGCGCCTGATCCACGCCATGGCGCAGGTGAAAAAAGCGGCGGCGAGGGCGTACCTGAAGCTGGGCGTCGGCCGGGAGGGCGTGTACCATGCCATCGCCCAGGCCTGCGACGCGGTGCTGTCCGGCGAGGCGGATGACCAGTTCGTCGTGGACGCGCTGCAGGGCGGCGCGGGCACATCCGCCCACATGAACGTCAACGAGGTCGTTTGCAACCTTGCGTTACAGATCGTTGGCAAGTCCCCAGGCGAATATGAAGCGATCCATCCGCTGGACGACGTGAACCGGGGCCAATCCACCAACGACGTCCACCCCACGGCGCTGCGCATCGCCGCCATCGGCCTGCTGCGGGGTTTGAGCGACGCCTGCGCCAAACTGCAGGAGGCGCTGCAGCACAAGGAGGCGGCCTTCGACGACATCGCCAAGCTCGGGCGGACCGAGCTAATGGACGCGGTGCCGATCACGTTGGGCAGCGAGTTTGGGGCCTATGCCCAGGCCATCGCCCGGGACCGCTGGCGTCTTTATAAGGTGGAGGAGCGGCTGCGCCAGGTGAACATCGGCGGAACCGCCGTGGGCCTTTCTCATACGGCCCGGCGGGAATACCGCTTCGCCGTCATCGAAGAGCTGCGGGAGCTGACTGGCTACGGCCTGGCCGCCTCCGAATACCCGATGGACCTCACGCAAAACAATGACGTTTTTGTGGAGGTCTCGGGGCTGCTGAAGGCGCTGGCTGTCAATCTGATGAAGATTTCCAATGACTTGCGCCTGATGAATTCCGGCCCCCACGGCGGTTTGGGAGAAATCCGGCTGGCTCCCCTGCAGGCCGGCAGCTCCATCATGCCCGGCAAGGTGAACCCCGTGATGGCGGAGATGGTGTCTCAGGTCGCCATCCGCGTGATGGCCAACGACACGGCCATCGCCATGGCCGCCGCCCACGGCGAATTCGAGATCAACGCCTTTCTGCCGTTGATCGCCGACAGCCTGTTGGACAGCCTGGCCATGCTGGAACGGGCGGTCACGCTGTTTCGTACCAAGTGCATCCAGCCGCTGGAGGCCGACCGGGAGCGGTGCCGGGAACTGCTGGACCGCTCCTATGCCTTCGCGGCTTCTTACATCGGCACACTGGGTTATGACGCCGTCAGCCGGATCATTCGGGAGAAGGAAGGGGATGCTGACAAAATTCGCAGCGCGCTGGAAGCCCTTTTGCCTGATGCTTAGTCCGCGGCAGCACCCTGGCGGTGGACCCCGGGAGTGTTTTGTTGAAAAACGGGGATCGTTGCAGTATCATGAAGTACCAGCCACAAGAATCGGAGCAAACCCATGATTAAATCGTTGTCTGCGCCGGACATAAGGGATCGCAACTATCGCATCGTCTTCAACCTGGCCAGGCGCCAGGGCGAGCTGCTCCGGCCGGACATCAGCAAGCAAACCGGCATGACGCCGCCCACCGTGCTCAAGATGGTGCAGGCCTTTGTCGCCAAGGGCCTGCTGGTGGAGGCCGGCGAGGCAGACACTTCCCTGGGGCGCAAGCCCATGCGCCTGCGTTTCAACCCACAGGCCGCGATGGCGGTCGGCATACTGTTCGAGGGCGGCGAGATGCACGCGGCATTGTCGGACCTTTCCGGCAACCTGACGGGGAACATACGGATCCCCATGGAGCATTCGTTCAACGACGCGACGGTGCCGGTCATCATCAACACCATCACGAGATTGCTGGATGGCGTGCAAGCTCCCATCCTCGGCGTGGGTCTTGGGGTGCCGGGCGTGGTGGACGGCGAGACCAACGTGATCAGGTTCGCCCCTTTGATCGGCATCAGCAGCCCGATGGATTGCTCGGGCATCATAAAGGCGATCACCGCCAGGACCGGCCTGCCCGTGCGGATGGAGAACGACGTAAACGCTGCCGCCGCCGGAGAGTTCGTTTGCCGCAAGCTCAATGAGGATGAGGATCTGCTCTACATTGCCGTGGGCACGGGCATCGGCGCAGGAATCATCATAAACGGCAAGCTTCGCCGTGGCAGCAGGAACCTGGCCGGCGAGCTGGGTTACGCCGTGCAGAACAGCAGCTATGTCGTGGATTACGCGCGCCAGGGCTGGCTGGAAGGGCAGATCGGCATGGACGCCCTGCGCCGGCGCTTCCAGTGGCGGGGCTATGTACAAGGGGACGCAGACCTGCCCGAGGGCCTGATCGACTATCTGGTGGGCCACCTGGCGCCGGTGGTGGCCAACCTTGCCACACAGCTGGACATCGGGCTGGTTGTGTTGGGCGGCCTTGCCCTGGACAGCCTGGGCGATCCGCTGTATCAGGCGCTGGCCCAAAAGATATCTCAGCTTTCCCTGGAGCCGGGCATCTGTGAGCGGTCCGTAAGCTCCGACCCCGGCGTCGTCGGCGCGGCAATGCAGATCATCGAGATACAGCTGGACACGTGGCTGACTGATCAGAGAGATCGTTACGCAACCACCCTATGAGCATCGCCCCTTTTTGCAGGGGTTGTTTTTCTATCCTGGCTGCGCATGGGTCTTGCACGCCTCATTTTGTGGTATCATCATGAATTGAGCAAACCGCCGTTGCCAGACGGTGAAACGATACGGACCGAAAGGAAAGGATGAGCCCCGCAGCGTGAAGAGGGATTTGCAAAGCTTTATCGAGGAACTGGAGGCGCGGGGAGAACTCAAGCGCGTCGAAGCATCGGTGTCGGCGGAACTGGAGATCACGCAGATCACCGACCGCGTCTCCAAGGCCCACGGCCCGGCGCTGTTGTTCACCCATGTGCAGGGCTCCCGCTACCCGGTGCTGATGAACGCCATGGGCAGCTATGAGCGCATGAGCCGGGGCCTGGGCGCTCAAAAGCTGGATGAAATCGGCGACGCCATCGCGCGGTATCTGGACTTGGGCAACTATTTTTCCATCAAAAAGCTTGTGCGCAGCATTCCGCGCCTGCTGCGGCTGTTGTACGCGCTGCCCATCCGCAGCCCGTTGCGCGGCGCATGCCAGCAGGTCATCGAAAGGGATGTTGACCTGTCCACGCTGCCGGTGCTTAAGTGCTGGCCGCAGGACGCGGGCCCTTTTATTACGCTGCCGCTGGTCTTCACGAAAGACCTGGACTCCTCCCTGCAGAACGTGGGCATGTACCGCCTGCAGATATTGGACAGGACCAGCACCGGCATGCACTGGCACAAGCACAAGGACGGCTCTCAGATGTACCGGCGGTACCGCGACAGCGGGCGGGTGATGCCGGTCTCCGTGGCGCTGGGGTGCGACCCCGCCATCACCTATGCGGCCACCGCTCCGCTGCCCGCGATGATCGATGAGATGATGCTGGCAGGGTGGCTGCGCCGATCCAACGTGAGAATGGTGAAGTGCGTGACCAACGACATATACGTGCCGGCCAACGCTGAATTTGTGCTGGAAGGCTATGTGGACCCCAAGGAGGACCTGGTGCTGGAAGGACCCTTCGGCGATCATACTGGCTATTATTCACTGGCGGATTTTTATCCGCGGTTCCACGTCACGTGCATCACCCGCAAGCGCAACCCCGTATACCCGGCCACGGTCGTGGGCAAGCCCCCCATGGAGGATTGCTACATGGCCAAGGCCACCGAGCGCATCTTTCTGCCCTTTCTGCGCTTGCAGATCCCCGAGCTCGCGGATGTGAACTTCCCGCTGGAGGGCGTATTCCACAATTGCGTACTCGTGTCCATCCGCAATGGCTACCCCGGCTGCGCCCGCAAGGTCATGAACGCCCTGTGGGGCATGGGGCAGATGATGTATACAAAGCTCATCGTCGTCGTGGACGACAGGGTGGACGTGCAAAACCTGTCACAGGTGCGCGACGCGGTGCTTGCGCGCGTAACGCCGGAATGCCTGGTGCTGTCCGAGGGGCCGCTGGACGCGCTGGACCATTCCTCCGCCCGGGCGCTGTACGGCACACGGCTGGGCGTGGACGCCACCGCCGAGCCCGGCGACAGGCGGGGCGATGTCTTCGACACCTATCGCATCATCGCCGTGCGCAAGCAGAGCCCCGCCCAAGGCCTGGAAGCGCTGCGAGAGTATATGGAAGGTCACTCCGACCGGTTCGCCATCGCCGTGGACGAGGGCGTGGACCCTCAGGACCTGTCCACCGTGATGTGGAAGGTGTTCAACAACATGGACGCCAGCAGGGATATCGTGACCCTGAACGGTAAGATCGGCATCGACGCCACAAAAAAAACAAGGGCTGAGGGCTTGACACGGGACTGGCCCGATGACATTGTCATGACGGAAGAAATCGTGCGCAGAGTCGCGCAAAGATGGAGCGAGTATGGGATTGACTAAGCTGATTCACAAAATCAAGGAATACGGCAAGCTCGTGATGTTCTCCCATACGATCTTTTCGTTCAGCTTCGCGCTGGTGTCCATGGTGCTGGCGGCCAGGGGCATCCCTAAGATCTCCACGTTAATCTGGATCCTCGTGTGTTTCATGGGCGCGCGCACCGGCGCCAACGCCATCAACCGCGTCATCGACGCGGAGATCGATGCCCGCAACCCCCGCACCGCCGGCCGGCAGATACCCCAGGGGCAGATCAAGAAGAAGGAAGTCATACTCTTCTCGGCGGTGTGCTTTCTCGTGATGCTGTTTGGCGCATGGCAGCTCAATTGGCTCTGCCTGGCGCTGTCGCCGGTGGCGCTGTTCCTGCTGATCATCTATTCCTACACCAAGAGGTTCACGTTCCTGTGCCATCTGGTGCTGGGCGTCACGTGCGCGTGCGCGCCGGTGGGGGCCTGGCTGGCGGTCACCGGGGAGCTCGCGTGGACGCCGCTGCTGATGGGGGCGGCCAACACGCTGTGGGTCGCGGGCTTTGACATCATCTACGGCTCACAGGATTATGAGTTCGACGTCGCCAACGGCCTGCACTCCATCCCCGCGAAGTTCGGCGTGAAGAATGGCCTGAGAATCGCCATGGCATTTCACATCCTGACCTTGGGTTTCCTGGTCGGCATCGGCTTGCTGGCTCCCCAACTGGGGACTCTTTATTTCATCGGGGTGGCGCTGATCGCCGGTCTGTTCGTCGCGGAATACGTCATGGTGTCTCCAACCAACTTAGCCAACGTCAACATCGCGTCCTACAGCGTCAACCAGCTGGTCAGCATCGTGCTGCTGGTGTTCGGGCTGGCGGACGCGTTTCTGTGAGGGGGGTAAGCGGATGAAACGGATCATCGTGGGCTTGACAGGGGCCAGCGGGAGCGTGTATTTTTTACGACTGTTGGACTTCCTCGTGCAACAGGAGATGCACATACATGTGGTTGCCACCGAGCACGGCCGGCAGGTGCTGGCGCACGAAACCGGCGTGGACCTGACCCGGCAGTTGGAGCTGTGGAGCGGGCAAAAGGCTTCTGTCACGCTGGAGGAAAGCGACGATCTGTTTTCGCCCATTGCCAGCGGCTCCTATCGCTGCGACGCCATGGTGATTCTGCCTTGCTCCATGTCCACGATGGCGGAGATCGCCGCAGGCGTCACGAGAAACCTTTTAACCCGTGCCGCCGACGTCATGATCAAGGAGCGCCGACGGCTGACCATCGTGCCGCGGGAGACGCCGCTGTCCGCCGTGCACCTGAAGAACATGCTGACGCTTGCCGAGCTGAGCGTGACCGTGCTGCCTGCGATGCCGGGTTTCTACCACCGCCCGCGGACGCTGGACGACCTCGTGGATTTCGTCGTGGGAAAGACGCTGGACAGCGTGGGTATCGACAACGACGCCTTTGATAGATGGAACGGCAAATAACCAAGGATAGGATAAGGTGAAGCACCCATGAAACACAAATTGATTTTTCTGGCTCTGGCCTTGGCGCTGCTGATGGGCTGCTCAGCCCAGAAGACACCGCAGACCGCATCACCCGGCGCGACCGCTTCCGCCGCCGCGGAAAAGACGGTGCTGCGCATCGGCATGATGTCCTCCTCCGACGTGATCCCCTATGTGCTGATCAATGATAAAAAGCTGGATGAGAAGTATTCCTTCCGGCTGGACCTGCAGGTGTTCACCTCGGCTAAGGATCGCGACGCAGCCCTGCAGGCCAAAGAGCTGGATGGCGTGTTGACCGACTACATCGGCGTGTGCATGTATCAGAACGCCGGCTTCGATGTGAGGATCACCGGCATCACCGACGGCGATTATCTGCTGCTGGCCGGCAAGAACACCGGCATCACCGGGATGGACCAAATCAAGGGCAAGAGCATCGCCATTTCTGAGAACACGCTGATCGACTACACGCTGGACCGCATACTGCAGAACAACAACATGGCCAGCGCCGACGTGGCCAAGGAGATCGTGCCGCGCATCCCCGACCGCCTGGAGCTGCTGCGCAACAACAAGATCGACCTGGGCCTGATGCCGGAGCCCTTTGCCACGCTGGCGCTGAACTCCGGCTGCGTACGCCTGGGCAGCGCCAACCAGTTCGGGCTGTACCCCGCGGTTTCCGCCTTCTCCAAGGCGGCGCTGGACACCAAGGAGCTGGCCATCCGCGACCTGTACAAGGCCTACAATGAGGCGGTGGACTACATGAACGCCACCGACGTGCGCACCTACGAGCAGACGGTCATCAAGGCGGTGGGCTACCCCGAGGAGATGATCGGCAAGATCACGGTGCCCAAGTTCCGCACCAGCACGCTGCCGCCCAGGGGAGATGTGGAGGCGGCTGTACAGTGGGCCAGCGCCAAGGGCCTGTGCAACCCCTCGCTGACCTATGAGCAAATGACCTTCGACGTGTACCAGCCCAAATAGCGGCTGTCAGCCATGCTTTCGCTGGATAACGTTACCGTAGGGTACCGTATAAAGAAAGAGATCATACCGGTCATACAAGGCCTCTCCTTGCGCGTGGAGCAAGGGGAGGTTCTCGCGATCCTCGGCCCTTCCGGCTGCGGCAAGTCCACGCTGA